>NZ_CM000745.1:733827-755878 GCF_000161455.1 Bacillus pseudomycoides DSM 12442 | reverse complement strand
AGAGAAAGAGAAAGAGAAAGAGAAAGAGAAAGAAAAACAAGCGGACGCTATTGCAAAAGAAAACAAGAAAGCAGATCAAAATACAGAAGTAACTCCAGCACAACCAGAACAGGTAACGCAACCAGAACAAGTAAC
The DNA here is from genome assembly GCF_000161455.1 of Bacillus pseudomycoides DSM 12442. Classification (GTDB taxonomy): domain Bacteria; phylum Bacillota; class Bacilli; order Bacillales; family Bacillaceae_G; genus Bacillus_A; species Bacillus_A pseudomycoides. The sequence continues at coordinate 755,743 of NZ_CM000745.1, read as the reverse complement.
ACAACCAGAACAAGTAACACAACCAGAACAAGCAACACAAGCAACACAAGCAACACAGCCAGCACAACCGGCACAGCCAGCAAAACCAGCACAACCGGCACAGTCAGCACAACCAGCACAACCAGCACAACCAGCACAACCGGCACAACCAGCACAACCGGCACAACCAGCACAACCAGCACATAAACCGGCTGTTTCTTATGAGAAGCTTGAGCAATCAAACCACAAGGGTCAAACAGAAAAGAATGATCATCAAGACAACGGTAAAAAAGTCGGTCACGAAAAACATGAACAACAGCAAGAAGACAAGCACAAAGAAAAGTAGTAAGAAAATGTGATGAAATGGTCACTTCTTTAGTGACCATTTTGCTATTTGAAGCAAAAGGAGGGAGGGGGATTACTAGTGTTGAGTTTAGTGATGAAGATCATAAAAAAACCGAAAATAGAAGATATCGTATGTAACATACAAAACAACGGAGGAGATAAGGAAGCTTTTATCGCACAGTATCGGCCTTTTATTCGAAAATCAATCTCGTCTGTCTGCCGCCGGTATATTACGGAGCAGGATGATGAATACAGCATTGGATTGTTTGCGTTTAATCAAGCAATTGAACAGTATTCATATAAAAAAGGAAAATCTTTTCTAGCGTTTGCTGAGCTTCTTATAAAAAGGGATGTAATTGACTATATACGCAAGGAGTCTAAGCATAATCTCGTCTTTTTAAAAGAAGACCAGCAAGAGGAAATGGTAGAAATGCAGGTATCGCTTACGGAGTATATGAAAGAGATGGAAAACAGAAACCGTAAGGAGGAGATTCTTCATTTTCAAATTGTGCTAGCTGAGTTTAAAATCACATTTTCAGAGCTTGCTAAGGAATCTCCAAAGCATCGTGATACGCGTGAGCACTTAATAGAAATTGTAAAGATTATTATAAAAGAAGAGAAAATGATGGAAGAGCTGTTCCGAAAGAAAAAGTTACCGCTTAAACACATTGAACCGCGTGTTAGGGCAAGTCGTAAAACGTTGGAGCGGCATAGAAAATACATTATTGCAATGTGTATTATCTTTGCAAACAACTATACATATATTCTTGATTATATAAGAGGGGGGAAGCATGATGAATAAAGGGATTGTGATGGATATAAAAAAACATAGCGTAGTTATTTTAACTCCGGATGGAGAGTTTATTACGTTTAAAAGAAAATCGCACTCTTATATGATTGGAGAGGAAATCTCGTTTAACGTACAAGAACAAAGAGTACCGCGTTTTTCAATCCCTTCTTTCTTAAAGCCTGCATCATTACTTGTTGCTTGTTTTCTATGTGTGTTTCTGTTTTTCTACAACCAACCGGAAGAAAAAGCATTCGCTTATGTCTCAATTGATATTAATCCCAGTTTAGAGGCGAGCGTAACAAAGGATCTTCGTGTTATAGATTTGCGAGCTTGTAATGATGATGGAAAGCGCATTTTAAAAGAAATGAAACGATGGAAAAATGAACCTTTGCAAGACGTAGTACGTACCATTGTAAAGCAAAGTCAAGAGGATGGATACTTAACGAAAGACAAGCAAGTTATGCTAACAGCTGTTACAAAGGACAAGTCGCTAGAACCACAGTTGGAAAAGACTATGCAAGGATTAAAGAAAGAGTATGAGACAAAACATGTTACCGTCGTATATCAAAGCAGTACGATGCAAGTGCGAGAGAATGCCAAGAAAGCAGGAGTCAGCACAGGCGTCTATATAAAGCAAGAGAATGAGAAGAAGAAATCGCTTACTCCTCCTGCACTGCCGTCTAATCAGGAGGAACACCCTCAGGAGATACATTCGCAACCAAAGTCATCATCCGATGCATCATCGGATTTGTCTCCTGTAAAAGAAGAAAGATATGAGAAGCAAGAGCAAATAGAACAAAAGCAATCCCAGGAACAGCAACCCCAGCAATCAAAAGGAAATAATGGGCATCAGCAAGAAAACAACGGTAAAGAGTATAAACAAGAAAATAAAGAGTCTCAGCAAGAAAACAATGGTAAAGGGTATAAACAAGAAAATAAAGAGTCTCAACAAGAAAACAACAGTAAAGGGTATAAACAAGAAAATAAAGAGTCTCAGCAAGAAAACAACGGTAAAGGATATAAACAAGAAAATAAAGAGTCTCAGCAAGAAAACAACGGTAAAGGATATAAACAAGAAAATAAAGAGTCTCAGCAAGAAAATAACGGTAAAGGATATAAACAAGAAAATAAAGAGTCTCAGCAAGAAAATAAAGGCAATATAAACGAAAACAACGGGCATAAAAAAGAGGACAAAAACGTTCCTGCCACGCAACATCAGGGGAAAGAAAAGAAAAATCCATAGAATATTTAAGAAGTATAGGGGACATTGTTTATCAAGACCTAAATGAAAAATTCCCAATAAGTAAAGGACAATACATATTTTATATAACCCAAAATATGATATTTTTATAAAAAAGTTTAATCAAAATTCACTTAGAATTCTTTACGTGAAGGGATAAAGCATCGCATCTTTTTTAGAAACGTCGCAACTTTCTTAAGAACTTCGCGTCTTTATTCAAAGCATCGTGATTTTATTTCAAAGCCAGAGTAAGAGTAGAAAAAATTGTAACGCTAGGGAATAATGAAGCTAAGTATTTTTATTTTTGGGACTTAGATGGAAATATGTTCGAAGCGGCTTGGTCGGTGTGGGATGAAACTGTATAAAGAATATTGATATGTGAGGGTTTTACTGCCCGCGAATAGCGAGATAAAATGAATACGAGTATTTTTACATATGAATCTATGAAAAAGTTGATGAAATTGTCAGCTTTTTATTTTTGAAAAAAATTGTTTATCTATTTTTATAAAAAAATATTTTTTTGACCCCCATAAAATTTTTATTTCCTCCGAATATGTATAGTGAAGAAAGCAATTAGAATTGAAATCATGTCGTACAGCAACCTTGATTTTGAGAGGTATCGAAGCCATGCATATGATGAAAAAAGGGCAACTTCACCAAAGGGTGAAATCTGCCCAAAATGAGGTTGAAGTCATTCATAAGTTATTTGGATTAGTCGTTTGATCTCAAAGTTAACGGGAAATTACTGTTCTATATTCCTATTAAGCTATTTTCACACCAGAACCCTAGAAGGTCTATCTATTAAAATAGTTTGCGTTTGTACTTAGAATAAAAAGAAAAGGAGTATGTAAAAAAATAATGGAGAAAAAAATTCAACAAAAGACAGATAACTCAAAACCCGTTTTTTATGATCCTAAAGGAAGAAGAAAAATAGCTTTCAGTTGGTTTCTATGTATCTCAATAGTTAGCGTAAGTATTGTATTTTATTTTTTCTTTCGAAGTATTTTTTCAACACCAGAAATTCCAAATATGAATCCTTCTGTAAAGCAAGATACTAAACTTGTACCTATTAATCAAAAACTCAGCGACCAGCAATTAAAGAAGGAAGAATTCAAATCTCCTAATACCGAAATAAAGAATAATGAAAATTCAGAAAAATTAACAGGCAATGGCGAACAACCTAAAGAAGTTTATGGTTTTTATGTAAACTGGGATGAAAATAGTACTGCTTCTTTAAAAGAAAATATCGATTCATTAACCATGTTAGTACCAGAATGGTATCACTTAAAAGCAGACTTAACAATTAGTAGTGAGATTAAGCCTGACATTGTAAAGTTAGCAAAAAAAAATCATGTGAAAATTATGCCTTTGCTTACTAACTATACGCAAGAAGCTTCTGGTCCTGATAGTAAACTTATTCATAAGTTACTGAATGATTCAGATGATGTACAGACAAAGTTTATTAATGATTTAGTAAAGCGAATTGAAGAGAATCAATTTGCAGGTATTAATATTGACTTTGAGTCAATACCTGAAGGCGATAGAGATAAATTAACAAATTTCATGAAAGAACTTACTACGGTCTTTCACAAACATCATTTGCTCGTAACGCAAGATGTCCCTGCTAATGATAAAGCCTTTGATTATGGTGCATTAGCCAAAGTAATAGATCGTATGATTGTAATGATGTATGATGAGCACTATGGAGCAGGGACACCAGGACCAATTGCTTCAAATAAATGGTTTGAACATACGCTCAATGATCTAAACATTCCCTCTGAGAAACTTATAGTTGCTTTCGGTAACTATGGATATGATTGGGAAGTAAATAGCAAAAAACCTGCGAAGTCTTTAACTTTCTCAGAAGTTATGACAATGGCTCATGATTCAAATATAAAAATTCAATGGGATAAGATCAGTGGAAATCCTTATTTTCGATATAAAAAAGGAGCGAAAGAACATACTGCTTGGTTCTTAGATGGTGTTACTTTTTATAATCAAGCAAAAATCGCAATGAACAACAATGCAAAGGGATTTGCATTATGGAGACTAGGAGCAGAAGATCCTACTGTATGGAAAGCTTTAAAAGATCCTATTGAGGTACAAAATAATCCTGATGCATTACATAAAATCGCTAGTTTAGATGAAGTAAATTATTCTGGGCAAGGCGAAATTTTACAGATTGAGAATGAAAGACAAAATGGATTGAGAGATTTTAAAGTAGGCAAAGAAGGTTATCTTACAGATGAAGTATATCAATCACTACCATCTGCATATCAAGTGAAACGCTATGGAAAACCAAAAGGAAAACAAGTAGTACTAACATTTGATGATGGACCAGATCCTAAATACACACCGGAAATTCTAGATATATTAAAAGAGCATAAAGTAAAAGCAGCCTTTTTTGTACTTGGTGAAAACGCCCAAATAAATCCTAATCTTGTTAAAAGAATATACGATGAAGGCCATGAAATTGGCAATCATACCTTCAAGCATCCGAACGTAGCTGATACGTCTTTACTACGAACAAAAGTAGAACTGAATACAACTCAGCGCCTGATTCAGGAAATAACTGGACACTCTACGGTTTTATTTAGGCCACCATATGAAGCGGATGCTGAGCTGGATTCACCAAATGAAATAGTACCTATTTTGCGTGCACAAAATATGAACTATACAATGGTGGCAGAAAAAGTTGATCCTGAGGACTGGGCGACGCCATCAACAAATGAATTGGTAAAGCGTGCTCTAAATCCTATTTATAAGGGGGAGGGAAATGTTATTCTTCTCCATGATGCAGGAGGAAATCGTACTCATACGGTAGAGGCGCTGCCAATTATTATTAAAGACCTTAAAAAGCATGGATATAGTTTTGTAACAATTTCAGATTTAATGGATAAAGAACGAGATGAAGTTATGCCACCCGTTTCTTCTGAGGGTGAGCAATATTTACTTTACAATAAAGCTGTTTTTTCAGGAGCGGGATATTCTAAACATATATTAACAACTATTTTTTATATTGCTATTGGATTAGGTATTTTCCGATTCCTATTTTTAATTTATTTTGCATTCAAGCAAAAAAGGAAAACAAGATCTCGTTTATTTACTAATTCGTCTTATCAACCTTTCGTTAGTGTTGTGATAGCAGCATATAATGAAGAGAAGGTTATAACCAAGACGATTCGCTCAATTTTGGATAGTGATTATAGAGAGTTTGAAGTTATTGTTGTTGATGACGGATCGAAAGATGGTACGTCAAAAGTAATTCAAGAAGCATTCCATAAACATCCTAAAGTTTGTTTAATTCAGAAAGAAAATGGTGGGAAATCATCCGCAATGAATTTAGGATTTCAAAAATCACGAGGAGAAATTATTGTCACTTTAGATGCGGATACTATTATTGCGCAAGACGCTATTTCTCTAATGATTAGACACTTTGAAGATCATAATGTAGCAGCAGTTTCAGGCAATGTCAAAGTGGGAAATAGACGGAATTTGTTAACTACTTGGCAACATGTTGAATACATTACAGGATTTAATTTAGAACGCAGAGCTTTTGATGAGTTGAATTGTATCACGGTAGTTCCTGGAGCTATTGGAGCATGGCGTAAAAAGAATGTAGTTGAATCTGGATATTTAAGCGAAGATACACTTGCAGAAGATACGGATCTTACTATAACATTTTTACGTCAAGGGCATCGAATTGTATATGAAGAAAAAGCATATGCTTATACGGAGTCGCCTGAAGATGTGAAAAGTCTCATTAAACAGCGATATCGTTGGTCGTATGGTACACTCCAATGTCTTTGGAAGCATCGAAAGGCATTGTTTAATCCAAAGCATAAAACATTAGGGTTTGTTGCATTACCTAATATGTGGTTGTTCCAATATGTCCTGCAGTTCATTGCTCCTTTAGCAGATATATTAATGATTATAGGGCTATTTGGTAGCAATCCGCTAAAAGTTTTGGGATTTTATCTTGTATTCTTTCTAATGGATCTTCTCGCTTCTCTTTTTGCATTTAAATTAGAGAAAGAGAATCCTAAACCATTAGCATGGTTAATTTTACAACGCTTTATTTATCGTCAATTTATGACTTATGTTGTAATTAAATCTGTATTTTCATCTATTCGTGGGGTTGCGGTAGGATGGAATAAATTGAAGAGAATGGGAAGTGTTAAGCACTCCTCTGAACATAATGAGGCATCATAAGAGAGCAGATAATCTGCTCTCTTTTTTTACTAGTAGCTTCTTATTTTGAATAACAATAGTTATGAATGATGTGGAACGAAAAATGCAAGTGGTAGAAAAAGAGAGAAAGGGAAAATATGCTTTCTTGAATGATCCTAAGGTAATATGCCATTTTGTACACTTACAAAAAGATATAGATAAGAAGAAAAAATAGAAAAGAGGATACAGATGAATTCTTTAATTTACTCATTTTATTTTCCCTAATCTATTTGATTGTTGAGAATATAAAAACAGAAAGTGTAGCTTCTTTAGCTAAACTTTCTGTTTTTTCTTTTAGAATACACAATCATTCATTTAAATTCCCGAAGAAGAAATTCGTTTTTTTGTTTTTGGTAAGATAATAAATTTGATGAAAAATATGCTGACTATAACAGTTGAAAGAACAGGCAAAAAATCCTGTAGTGCAGCAAATAAAATAATGGAAAATAACGCTAGCTGAACGATTGCTAATGAAAATACAAGAATGAGAAATTGATTTATTCGTGTGTCGTGTGAGATAGGATATAATGCTACAATATTATTTCCCGAAAAATATTTCCATAAAGTACGAAGCTGCATAGAGGTCATATATAAGAGACAACAAGTAATAGCGCCTTTTGCAAATACATTCGGTACGAAATATAAAATAAAAGAACCGATAATAGTTAAACGAATATATATACCAAAATAATCATTCGCACGTAAGAATGATAAAGTGTTCAAATATAAAAAAGTAGATTGTTTTTTATGTAATATAGGTTCTAGCCAACTTGTTAGCCATTTTCTTTGTTTTACTTGTTTTTTTAGCTGTGGAACTTCTGTGAAAAAGTTTGCAAATTGGTAAAAGTGCATGTCCATTTTTTCTTCTTGCTCAATTATATATTCCCATCCAATTTGTTTTGTTGGTTGTTTTGTTGTATAAACAAGTAGGAAGACAAGAAGTAATAGCATTGCACCTAATAGAACAACTGATACGGACTGAAAGAGCATATAAAGAATAAGTGCATTACAAGTGAAGCGAATAATAAACCAGATTTGGCTGTTATATTGATCACGCCATATCCAATTGATATATAGGTTCCAACCTTTTATTAACATTAAAATGAAAAAGATCGTACATAAGAATGGAACGGTTGTCTGTAATGTTTGCATTGCTAGCGGTGTAATGATTAGAAACGTAAATAGCAATGGAAAAAGTTGAATGACATAATTGTATAGAAGAGACTGTTTGAAATAAGATGTTAATTTCTCTTCGAGTGCCAGTAAATAGACAGCGTCAGGCTTCTGGATAAAAGTACGAATCGGGCATCTCGTTATCATGATGGTAAGCAGAGATATAATGATGATTAATGAAATGCCTTTAGAAGGAGATGTTTTAAGAAACTTGGCGTAATAATACGCACCAACGCATGAGACGAAGATGAAACTGTATAGTAGACCGCTAATCATGCGTGCAAAGTACATGATGACGTTTTGAATATGCTTTTGGAAACGAGTGCTCCATAGTGTTTCGATTGACATGTTTTTTCACCTCTGTCTTCTATTATATAGGTTTCTTTCTTATACAAAAATAAAAACGAGCAATAGTCTTTAAGCAATTTGCTCGTTTTTATTTTCTTCATTTTTTTTCTTATCGCGATTCATTAATGGATAAAATGCAAAGCCAATTACAAATAAGCCGATTCCAAGAAGGAATGTTTTTATATCTGAGGAGCCAGTTTTAATGACCCACAGTGCATAGCAAAGTGCAATGACTGCGATAATACCATCCATAATCCTTGAACCGGGTTCGTTTTTATACGTTTCACCAGTTGCAACGAGTTTTAATTGGAAGATTGGTGAAACGAGATAAGGGATTAAGTAAGCTAAGGTTGAGACAGTAATAACGAATGTATAGGCCTCAGCAATGGTCCCTGATAACGTTGAGAAAAGGAAGACTTGCGACATAATATTTGTCAGTCTTAGTGAATAAATTGGACTTCCTTTTTTGTTTGTTTTTGCAAAGAAGGAAGGGAAGAATCCTTCTTTCGCCGCTTGATAAGGTACTTCTGAGCTTAATAAAATCCAGCCTAAGATAGAGCCGAATAGGGAAGTAAGAGCAAGTAGTGCCATCAATTTCCCACCGCCGTGGCCCATTGCAGCATTTAATGCATCGGCTAATGGACGTTCAGAAGTTTGAAGTTTATCAATGTGCAGAACACCCATTGTTAAAATGGTAATTCCTAAATAAATGGCAACTGTTAGTAATAAGCCAGCTACAGTTGCATGCTTTACTGTTTTTGGCGATTTCGCACGGTTTGATAAAAGAACAGCTGATTCAATACCGATAAATGCCCAAAGTGTTGTAAGAGCGGCTAAATTCACTTGTGAAAGTAGTCCATGTGACACGCCTTCTTTATCAATCACTGGTGTGTACCATTGTCCAAATTTAGAAGCTTGAAATGCAAACAAAGTAACAACGATAAATAGAAGGAATCCAGTTACCTTTGTTGTTGTTGCTAGGAAGTTTAATTTCCCGGCTCCGTTTACACCGTTTGTTAAAATCATATGTGTTCCCCATAGTAAGCATGAACAGATGCAAAATGTAATCAGTTTTCCAACTTCCACATCGAAAGAGCCGATTGAAAATAAGATACGTGTATCTTTCATAATCGGGAAGAAGAGTGATAAATAACCTGCAAAAGATGTAATAATAGCAACATTACTTGCCCAGTTTGCGACCCAGTAGCCCCAAACTATGCTGAAACCAGCCATTTTTTTCTTTTTTGGTGATGAGAATAAAGCATATGCATGACTTTGTGGTCCTGTTGTTAAGTCAGGACGACGAATTGCCAAATTACCGAAAACAAGAGCTAGCATTAAAACACCAAACCCTGTTGTTAACCAAGCTAATGTAACACCGAGTGGGCTTGCTGTTTGTGCTAATGTACTAGGCACCATGAAAATACCAGCGCCAACCATATTGCCGACAACAAATGCTGTCAGTACCCAAAAACCCCATTTTTTTTGTTGCATAAAAAATACCTCCAAAGTTAGTATAACCAAGTCAAGCGAGGAGATATGTATGTCTTCCAAAAAGGAAAGAAAGGTAAGCTTCATACAAAACAAAAAAAGCACGTGTAATTGTCGCTACGTGCTTTCTATCTTATAGGAAACCCACGACATACCTCTCGATAGCTCTCCACAAACAAGTTGTTTGTGACAGTTCTGCACTTATTAAATAGCAGACCCAGCAAGAATGCACAGTGGGCATTTCTTACTTCGGCAACCATTCCTTTCCCATTCATTCATCGATGCCACTACATCTCCTGAAATGATACTCTTAATGACTGCAACCTCTACCTCACCGAGATACGAATGAGGATTTATGTATTAAATTAACATAATCAAGGGTAACAAATGAATTTTTATACGTCAATGGATATAGCAATAATCAGACTATAGTGAACAATTTGTCATTAAAAGAAGAGGGATTTTTTTAGAAATAGGCTCTGTTAATCTGTGTGTTAACCTAATGAAGCAAATATTTTTGATATTTTGTCTCACTTGAGTCTAGAAAAACAACATAGTTATTCTGTAACTTTACTTGAGAATGTGATGGATTGGTTAATGAGAGAAGAGAAAGCGGGCTCATTGTAGCTCTTTTTTCTGTGCTGAAATATTACCATATAACAGAGCCTAGGAATAAAAAAAGAAGCTAAGTCTACAACCGTAGATTAGCTTCTAACACGAAATATTATACTAAGTTTAATACAGTTACTTTTTCACGTGTCATAGACTCAAGGCTCTTACGAATACCTTGTGCTCCCATACCAGAACCCTTCACACCGATGAATGGGAAGTGGTCAGGACCACGCTCTGTACGTCCGTTAATTTGAACGGAACCAGTATCGATTTTGTTTGCAATTGCAAATGCTTTATTAATGTCTTTTGTGAAGACACTTGCTTGTAAGCCGAAATCTGATTTGTTCGCAATTTCAATTGCTTGTTCATCAGAAGAAACACGGATGATTGGAAGGATTGGGCCGAATGGCTCTTCCCAAGCAACTTTCATATCTTCTGTTACATTGTCAATTAATGTTGGGTAGATTAAGTTGCGCTCGCGTTTGTTACCAATTACGATTGTAGCGCCTTTTTCTACTGCATCGTCAACTAATCCTTGAACGAAATCAGCAGATTTATCGTCGATTAATGGCACGATTGTACTGTCTTGTTCTGGAGAACCAACAGTTAATTCAGCCACTTGATCTTTTAATAAGCTAACAAGCTCGTCCGCTACATTTTCATGTACAAGCACGCGCTTGATTGCAGTACAGCGTTGACCTGAGTATGAGAATGCGCCACTAACGATATGTTTTGCTGCTTCTTGTAAGTCAGCATCTTCACGTACGATACCAGGGTCTTTACCGCCAAGTTCTAATACAAGCGGAATCATAGCAGCTTTTTTCGCTAAGTGAGCACCTGTGTGTGTACCACCTGTGAACGATACCATATTTACGCCAGGATGTTCTACTAAGTAGTCGCCGATAACAGAACCGCGTCCTGTTGCTACGTTTACAAGTCCTTTTGGAAGACCTGCTTTATGAAGAGCTTCAACCATTTTAATACCGCTAATTGCGCCTTGTGTTGCTGGTTTAAAGATAACAGCGTTCCCCATAATAAGAGCTGGTGCAAGTTTTGCAGCAGATAAGTTTACAGGGTAGTTAAATGGTGCGATTGCTAAAACAACACCACGTGGTGCACGTTGAATGATTGCAAGCTTGGATTTAGATCCACCAGGGAAGCTATCGCCCATCATGCTTTCGCCATGCATGTGTAATGCTTCATCTACAGTATAACGAATTAAATCAGCTGTACGAACAACTTCTTTTTTCGCATCTTTATAACCTTTACCGACTTCTTTCATCACGATATCGGCAATTTCATCTTGCATATTTACGAGCTCATCAGCCCATTTATATAAATATTTTGCACGATCTTGAAGAGAAGCTTCAGCCCATTCTTTTTGAGCTTGTTGTGCTGATTTAATTGCTTCGTCAACCTCTTCACGAGTAATTGCTTGTACTTTACCAATTACTTCGTGTAAGTATGGTGATGGAATATCAATTGTTTGCCCAGAAGAGCTTTCTCTCCATTCACCGTCTAAATAAAATTTGTACGTATTGCTAGTTGTCATGATTTGTCCTCCTAAAATAGCAACTTGTAAGAGTGAGTATATGGTGATTGTAGGGGGTTTGAGAACATTTTTCAAACAAAATGTTTATGGAAACGATTTCTTATGTGATTTTTATTTTGTATGCCCTTTCTTAAAGGGGTTTACCTTATTTGTAAGTGAAATATAGGATTATCTATAATAATATCGATAGATAATTTTTTCGAGTATCGAGGTGGTATTGTACATCTTTTATTTTTGGTGATAAAAGTTTATTTTGTAAAATAATGAAAAAACAATTGACAGAAAAGTTGATAAAGTTATAAAATTAAAAATGGAAAATAAATGAAGGGGGTGCGCGTAATGATTGTAATGGTAAATATGACTGGCTTAGTTGGATTACATGGTGGGAAACATTCATATCATTACGCAACCCGTACGGAAAGATAGTGCTTTTTTGTTTTTTCAAAAAGCGTACGTTGCGTATTTCGTAACGTACGCTTTTATGCGTTTTTGCGCATATCGTCAAGCGGCGGTATGCGTTTTTTTGTCTCTATTTTGGTTGTTTCCATACTTTGTATGGTTTCGATAAAGTGAAACTTCCATCCGTAAGGGGGATTTATCTCCCACGGATGGTTAGTTGAACCAATCGGGCATTTACGGGCAGTTATCCCCTTATCTATCGTTCTCATTTCTTGCTGAATCTTGAGGTGGGGATTTTACTGCCCGCAAATAGCGGGGTGGAAAAATATGGAAGGTGAGAAGTTATGGTGAAACAGTACAATTGGTACGGTGTAAAAGCAGGGGCTTTTGATAGTGGATAACAGAAATAGACTGAAACAAAATCGAGAAGGGAGAGATTTCATTGTTTTCAGTATTACAAAAGTTAACATGGTTTTTTAAAGAACATTGGAAGAGGTATAGCATAGCAATTGGAGTGCTTCTAATTGTAAATGTAATAGAGGTAATTCCTCCGAAAGTAATTGGATTAACAATTGATCATATAAAAGTAGGTTCTTTAACAAACGAAGTGATTATACAGTATGTTTGGATTTTATTTGGGGCGGCAGTTGGTGGGTATGTACTCACCTACGTATGGCAGCACCAATTATTTGGCGGTGCATTCGTGCTTGAAAAAACGATGCGTTCAAAATTTATGGGGCACTTGTTGAAAATGACGCCGACCTTTTATCACAAAAATCGTACTGGTGATTTAATGGCGAGAGCGACAAATGATTTAAAGGCGATTGCTATGACTGCTGGTTTTGGGATTTTGACACTTGTTGATTCTAGTTTATATATGCTCACAATTGTTTTTATGATGGGATTTTCAATCAGTTGGCAACTTACAATTGCGGCACTTCTTCCCTTGCCGATTATGGCATATGCGATGAATATATATGGGAAAAAGTTACATGAACGCTTTACGATTGCTCAAGATGCTTTTGGAGATATGAATGATAAAGTACTTGAATCGATTGCAGGCGTGCGTGTTATCCGTGCATATGTACAGGAAAAAGCTGATGAGCAAAGATTTCATCAATTAGGAACAGACGTATATGAAAAAAATATGAAAGTAGCAAGAATTGATGCACTGTTTCAGCCGACGGTTAAGATGCTAGTTGGTCTTAGTTATTTAATTGGTCTTGTATATGGAGCGTTTTTAGTGTTCCAATCGAAGGTTACTCTTGGTGAACTTGTGTCTTTTAACGTTTATCTTGGGATGATGATTTGGCCAATGTTTGCGATTGGTGAATTAATAAATGTCATGCAGCGCGGAAATGCTTCGCTAGATCGTGTCAATGAAACGTTAGCGTATGAGCCTGACGTGAAGAACGTGAAAAAGCCGACGCGTGTACACGAGCCAGAGTATATCGACTTTGATAAAGTTTCCTTTTCGTATCCTGCTTCACCTGAGCTTAATTTGAAAAATGTTTCTTTTTCATTAAAGCAAGGGGAAACGCTTGGTATTGTTGGGAAAACAGGAAGTGGTAAAACGACTCTTGTTCGCCAACTCCTTCGTCAGTATCCACTTGGAGAAGGGGATATTACGGTGTCGAATGTTACGCTTGATGAAATTTCAACCGAAAACGTACGAGGCTGGATTGGATATGTACCACAAGAGCATATTCTATTTTCAAAAACAGCACGAGAAAATATTTTATTTGGGAACAGAGAAGCAAATGAGGAGGAGCTTCAAAAAGCAATTGAAATTGCAGCATTTAAAAAAGATCTGGAGTTTCTTCCAGAAGGATTAGAGACGCTTGTTGGAGAAAAAGGTGTTTCTCTATCTGGTGGACAAAAACAACGGATTTCGATTGCGCGGGCTGTGATTCAAAATCCGGAAATTTTAATTTTAGATGATTCATTATCGGCTGTGGATGCTCGAACAGAAGCAGCGATTATTGAAAATATACGGAGAGAAAGAAGCGGAAAAACAACAATTATAACAACGCACCGCCTGTCAGCTGTGCAGCATGCTGATTGGATTCTCGTTATGGATAATGGTGAAATTATCGAAGAGGGAACACATGATAGGCTCGTTTTGAATGGTGACTGGTATGCGGAGCAGTTTGAAAGACAGCAGGGCGAAAACGTAGAGGGTGAGGTGAAAATATGAGTGTTGGAAAACGGTTATTTCAATACGCTATGAAAGTAAAGGGAACCATTTTTGTGGCACTGGCAATGTTATTTATTTTCGTTATTGCAGAGCTTGCAGGCCCATTTGTAGCAAAGACAATGATTGATGATCATATTGTCGGTATTGAGAAACCATGGCATGAAACAGTGCAAGGGGACGATGCCGTACTTTATAACGGAGCTTGGTATAAGCGAAGCGACCGCTTTGAACAAGGTGAACAAAAAGGAAAAGAAGTTCGTATTATACAAGTTGGTTTCACTTATTATTTTGTACCTAATAAGGTTGCTGCAGAGGGAACACGTTCTGTAAAGGGAGATATTATTACAGTTCAAAGTGGAAAAGCAGCGCAAGTGTATAAAGCAAAAATGTTAACAACCAAAGAAGTGTATTCGTTTTATGAACCTGAGATGAAACGATTACTTTTACTTGGCGGAGGATATTTTGCACTATTGTTAGTTGTATCTTTATTTGTATATGGTAAACAGTTTTTCTTACAGAAAGCATCTAATAAAATCATTCAAATTATGCGTGAAGATGTCTTTTCTCATATTCAAACATTACCGATTCGTTATTTCGACTATTTACCAGCAGGGAAAATTGTATCGCGTGTAACGAATGATACGGAGGCCATTCGGGAGTTATATGTAACAGTTTTAGCGACATTTGTTTCTAGTTTTATTTATATTATCGGAATCTTTATTGCTTTATTTTTACTTGATATGAAATTAGCGCTGTTATGTTTAATTATCGTACCAATTTTAATTGTTTGGGCTGTTGTATATAGAAAATATGCCTCTGTGTACAATCATAAGATGCGCTCGCGGTTATCAGATATTAATGGAACAGTGAATGAATCCATCCAAGGAATGCCTATCATCCAGGCATTTCGTCAAGAACGTGCAATAAAGAAAGAATTTGAAGAATTAAATGAAGATTACTTTAAGTACCAAAATAAAATTTTAAATTTAAATGCAGCGACATCGCATAATTTAGTGGGTGTCTTACGCAACATTGCTTTTACGGCGGTTATTTGGTATTTTGGCGGTGCCTCTTTGAGCGCTGCTGGGATTATCTCTTTAGGGATACTGTATGCATTTGTCGATTATTTAACAAGGCTCTTCTCACCAATTACAAATATGGTAAACCAGCTTGCGAATTTAGAGCAAGCGCGCGTTGCATCGGAACGTGTATTTGAACTGCTGGATGAAAAGGGCGAAGTAGTGGAAGAGGAACGTATACCACGTCTTAATGGAAATGTTCGATTTGATGATGTTTCATTTTCTTATAATGGGAAAGATGAAGTGTTAAAAAACATTTCTTTCGAGGCAAAAAAAGGAGAGACGGTGGCCCTTGTTGGTCATACGGGATCTGGGAAAAGTTCTATTATGAATGTACTTTTCCAATTCTATGAGTTTCAAAAAGGAAAACTTACAATCGATGGGCATGACGTGAAAAATATACCAAAGCAAGCACTCCGCGAGCACATGGGAATTGTATTACAAGATCCATTTTTATTTAGTGGTACAGTTGCGTCGAATGTAAGTTTAGAACATCCAAAGATTTCAAAGGCTCGAATTGTAAAAGCACTGCATGATGTAGGGGCAGAACGATTTGCTAACAATATAGAAGAAGAAATTACGGAAAAAGGAAGTACCCTATCGACTGGAGAGCGCCAACTTATATCTTTTGCACGCGCGTTAGCATTCGATCCTGCCATTTTAGTGTTAGATGAAGCGACTTCAAGTATTGATACAGAGACTGAGGCGATGATTCAAGGGGCACTAGAAGTTGTAAAGAAAGGAAGAACAACATTTATTATTGCACATCGCCTTTCCACAATTAAGAGTGCAGATCAAATCATTGTGCTCGATCGAGGGACTATTCTTGAAAAAGGGTCACATGAAGAATTAATGCAGAAAAAGGGTCGTTATTATGAAATGTATAAAACGCAAATAGAAGGAAGTCAAAGTGCGTAACTTTCACGAAATGTTCAGAAAACTTTAAAGCAATGTTTACAAATGCTCCCATCCCTTTCCTTATCCATGTGATATGTTGGAAGCAAGGGGGAGATAGAGATGGAAGAATTATCAGTTACATTTAACATTGCTTTCTTTTTATTATTGTGCGGAATGATCGGGTATTGTGTATTAGATTCTTAAAAGAGCTTGCTGGTGTAGCAAGTTCTTTTTTAGTGTGTTGGGAAACAGGGGGATAGCTGCCTCCTATTTTTGTCGTTGTTTGTCAAAATGATAATCCCATAGTTAGTAAAATGATTGTTGAGAGCAGTTAACCTCTGATAAACTTAATTTATCAGAATTTTCCGGACTGATGATTGTTTGATGTTTCGTTAAAGCATAGGATTGAGGAATAAGCATAAGAAAATTTAACTAAGTAATAACCGAATTTAGCAGAAGACTAACTATTAAATGGGAGATGGGGGATTATCTAAATGATACGTGTTTATAGGGAAAAAGAAGATAAGGTCAGTATATTAAATCTAATAAAAAGTATGGGGATAGAAGAAGAGGTAGGTTCTTTAGATGATATTGTCCTAAATTCTATGCAATTTCTCCTATATGAACAAAATGGAATTGAAGGGTTCTCATATTCATCTGTCTATACAAATAGTGCTGGAGAGTCTATTGCTCAAATCAGTGTTTATGTAGAACCAGATTCCCGTTTAAAAGGTATTGGTTCTACATTATATAAAGCAATGGAAGAGGTAATTTCTAAAACAAAACCAGATTTTGTGTGTACTTATATGAGAGTCGAATCAGAAAATCCTATTGGTTTTGCTAAGAAAATGGGGTTTGAAAAATGGTGGGGTTCACTTGAATCGGTATACAAGGGAGGAACTTTTCCTAAAGCAGACATTGAGTTGATTAAATATGAAGATAGATTTTTTGACCAGTTTGTAAAAATGGTACAGGAATGTTATTACGAGTTGCACGAAAAGAATGATATTAAACCTTACCTTGCTCCAGAAGACGGTGTAAAAAAATACAAATTAAACAATAAAAATAATGTATATTTAGTGTTAGAAAATGAACAAATTGTTGCATCAGTTACTACTGGAGAAGGGATATTAGATAATTTAATGGTTGTTCCAAGTTACCAAAGAAATGGATATGGACGTAAGACTTTACAATTCGGTATGAACGAGATGTTAGAAGAAGGATACGAAGAAATCCGAATATGTTTTCTAGAGGGAAATGAAAGTGCTGAGAGGTTGTACACCTCTTTAGGCTTTAAGCCGCTTCATAATACACAGGTTTATCGAAAGTTCTTGTAAATTAAACACTCATTATTCCACAATCGGGAGCTTTAATGGAACAAGGGAACTCAATAATAGGAGTTCCCTTTCTTTATCTCAAAAAAACAACATTGTTTAACATAGCTTTTTGTGTAGAAAAATCCATATTGATCTTTCAACAGCCCAGTTATGACTATGAAGGAGAAAAGAAGACTTCTACTCATTTTCTCCTTTTGTTTTCAAACGGCATGGGGCAAAAAAAGGCCCTGCCCGCATTTATGCATGGTCGGATCCTCTCTCCCATCTAAAAAACAATGGTTTTGTCAATTTATATAAAAGTAAGTATTGTTTTACCTTTCTTCTTAGAAGTGCTATATTTAAAAATGTTACTTATTTTTTGTATGTGGTGATTTTATATCATGTTGTTTGATTATGAAAAAAAAGGATACACTAATGACGAACATTTTCATTGAAAAATTGTTCAAGATTGCATACAATCAATATAGTTTTTAAATTCCTATCAGAATACTTGGAGGACTAATATCATGAAGAAATTATTTTCAGTGCTTGCAGTAGCTACACTAGCAGTCGGTATTGTGGCGGGCTGTGGCAAAGAAGAGAAAAAAGATACAGCTACTAGTCAAGATGCATTGCAACAAATTAAAAAAAGCGGTGAATTCGTTGTTGGTACAGAAGGTACATACCCACCGTTTACATTCCACGATGGAAGTGGAAAATTAACTGGATTTGACGTTGAGTTAACAGAAGAAGTTGCAAAACGTCTCGGTGTGAAACCAGTATTTAAAGAAACACAATGGGATAGCTTGCTTGCAGGGCTTGATGCAAAACGTTTCGATATGGTTGCGAATGAAGTCGGAATTCGTGAAGATCGTCAAAAGAAGTATGATTTCTCTAAACCGTATATTTCTTCTTCAGCAGCACTTGTCGTTGCAAAGGATAAAGATAAACCTGCTTCATTTACAGATGTAAAAGGATTAACAGCAGCGCAGTCTTTAACAAGTAACTATGCAGATCTTGCAAAGAAAAATGGTGCGAAGATTCAAGGTGTAGAAGGCTTTAGTCAAGCAGTAGAACTACTTAATACAGGTCGCGTTGATTTCACAATCAATGATAAATTATCAGTGTTAAACTATTTACAAACGAAAAAAGATGCAAACATTAAAATTGCAGCAACAGAAAAAGAAGCGTCACAAAGTGGGTTCTTATTCCGTAAAGGTAGCGATAAGCTTGTACAAGAAGTAGATAAAGCGTTAGAAGATATGAAAAAAGATGGTACGTATGACAAAATAACGAAAAAATGGTTCGGTGAAAATGTATCTAAGTAATGCATTGATTACAGATCGATTATCTACATGGATAGATATTATGCAAGCATCCTTCATGCCTATGCTAGAGGGTGCTCTTTTCACGACAATCCCATTAACGCTTATCACGTTCGCGATTGGTCTTATATTGGCGACTTTGACGGCCTTAGCGCGTATTTCAGGTAGTCGCCTACTGCAATGGATTGCTCGTATCTATGTATCTATTATTCGCGGAACACCACTTCTTGTACAATTGTTTATTATTTTCTATGGGCTTCCAACTTTAAAAATTGAGATTGATCCATATACAGCAGCTATTATTGGTTTTTCATTAAATGTTGGTGCATATGCATCTGAAATTATTCGTGCTTCTATTTTGTCTATTCCAAAAGGACAATGGGAAGCAGCATATACAATTGGGATGACATATCCACAGGCGCTGAAACGCATTATTTTACCACAAGCGACACGTGTATCGATTCCACCGCTTTCGAATACGTTTATTAGCTTAGTGAAGGATACTTCATTAGCATCATTAATTTTAGTAACAGAGCTGTTTCGAAAAGCACAGGAAATTGCAGCAATGAACTATGAATTTTTAATTGTTTATTTTGAAGCAGGTCTTATTTATTGGGCGATTTGTTTCTTATTATCTATCGTGCAACAAATATTAGAAAAACGTTCAGAGCGTTATACGCTTAAATAATAATCCTTTTATAAAAGGAGTTTTTGTTTTTATGATTTCAATTCAACATTTACAAAAGAGTTTCGGTGATAACACGGTACTAAAGCATATTGATTTATCAGTGGAGAAAGGTGAAGTTGTTGTCATTATTGGGCCATCTGGATCTGGTAAGACAACATTTTTACGTTGCCTGAATGTATTAGAAACACCAAATGCAGGTATTGTTCGCATTGGTGACAAAGAGCTGGATTTCTCTAAAAAAGTAACGAAGAAAGATATTGTAAATCTTCGTACACAAACAGGTATGGTGTTCCAGCATCATAATTTATTTCCTCATTTAACAGCAATCCAAAATGTAATGGAAGGGCTTGTTACAGTGAAAAAAGTAGGGAAAGAAGAAGCGAAGAAAAAAGCGACATATTTCCTTGAGAAGGTTGGACTTGGTGACAAAATGGAGTTATATCCATTCCAACTATCTGGTGGCCAGCAACAACGCGTTGGAATTGCTCGTGCGCTTGCGATGGAACCAGAAGTTTTATTATTTGATGAACCAACGTCAGCGTTAGATCCAGAACTTGTACAAGAGGTCCTAAAGGTAATGAAGGAACTTGCACAAGAAGGAATGACGATGGTGATTGTAACGCACGAAATGCGCTTTGCTCATCAAATTGCGAATCGTGTTATCTTTATGGATGGCGGCGTTGTTGTGGAACAAGGTACACCAGAAGAAGTATTTACAAATCCAAAAAAAGAACGAACGAAGCGATTTTTACAAATGCTAGGGTAGAAAGAAAGGTCTCAAGCGAATGCTTGAGACCTTTTTTGCCATATATATTTATTTTTGGTATCCGCCAAGGCTTTGCTCAGCCATTGCTACTAAACGTTTTGTAATTTCGCCACCAACAGAACCGTTTGCACGAGCTGTAGAATCTGCTCCTAATTGTACACCAAATTCTTGAGCGATTTCATATTTCATTTGATCGATTGCAGCTGTTGCGCCTGGTACTACTAATGGATTGTTTTGGTTTGCCATAGGAATGTATCCTCCTTAAAGTATAGAAATTTTTTTGGTTGGATTAGCTGGAGTTGAACCAGTTTATCGCCTCGTTTGGCGCTAATCCATCGTTTGAAGTGAATGTACTCATAGTATGGATGTTACGTAGAAAGATATGCGAGTTAATAATTTGTAAATTTTGTAAAAATATATACCGATTTTAATTTTTCAGCATATAAGTTACAGCTATGGATAATGAAAGGTGACCTGCACTCTTTTTCTCTCTGTGTTTTCACTTGGCATGGGGCAGGAAAAGGATCTGAATGCTTCTATGCATGGCCGGATGCTCCCTCCCACCTAAAAAGAAGGAGTTTATTTCGTTTTTTTAATTTGTATTTTTCTAAAAGAAGGTTACACTAATTGTAAATATGAAACCTCTATGATTGGAGGAGTTATAAATGGGAATATGTCCACTTTGCAATGCACTGGAAGCTCAAGTATATTCTTGTCAAAGTTGCCTGAATGTACTCCAAGATTATGGGAAAGTTGTAGATTATACAGATGCTTATAGCGCATATATGGATCAAGATTTATTAATAGAGGTAGACGGTTTAACAGGGGAGAATTCTCAGCAATATTGTGTTCATGTTTTCTATTGCGGGACGTGTGGTACACAAACTGAATTAACGGTGAAACTGGTGTATTGAACTACCCTCACAAAACAGTTCCTCTCGTTCAACAAAGAGGATACAACGATATAGAGTTCGGTAGTGTCTGTATGTAAGACGACCCATTCTATCTTCCGACGAAAGGCAAACAAAATAGGTACAACTACTTTGTTCTTATATCGAGGATCGAACACTTTGTCATGCATCCAGTTCCTAGACTTGTTATCTGCTCTGGTAATAAGCGTAAAAATCTGGGACAAAGTGCTCTTTTTTATCATGCTAATAGTTTTGCTAGTTTTTTCTTTTCATTTTCAAACAAGTGTAACCGTTCGATTTGTAAAACTTCTTTCGGTTGATCTACATCGTATAGCTGATAGAAATGATGCGTGCGAATATCCAATCGATTGTTTAATTGATGCCAATGGCTCCAGTGATGTGCGTCTTTCTTTGGAAGATAAGGCTGAAGCACCCCAGGTACTTTTTCTTTATACCCTAACCCTCGGCGACCAATCGTAAAAGCCGCAGATTGATGAATAGAGATGCCGAATTTGCGCATGTATTTCATCTTTCCGGAGATTGAAGTGTAAGCGGGATTCACTTGAAAGACAGCCACG
>NZ_CM000745.1:646943-733727 GCF_000161455.1 Bacillus pseudomycoides DSM 12442 | reverse complement strand
TCTNTTCTCTTTCTCTTTCTCTATTTTTAGCTGCAATCTTTGAAAAACTCTTCTCTATATTTTTGGTAATTGCAGCTTTTGCTTTCGGATTTTTTCACTTGATCTAGCACTTTTGCTAATGCTTCGATGTTGTTTCCGATGTGCACTTTTACTTTCGCTGCTTCTTTTTCTTCTTCGCCAGCAGGTTTTTCTGTTTCTGCTTTCTCTTCGCCAGAAAGCTTATCTGCTTTTTTTAAGTCTTCCACCGCTTTTTCTAATGTATCTTGTGTAAGATCGCCTTTTCCTTTTTCAATTAGTACACTTGCTTCAGTAATTCGTTCCGCGGCTTGCTCAGACAATAGCTTCGCTTTCTCTAAATCGTTTGTCGCAAGAGCCATTTTAATATCTTCAACCATAGTTTTCACAAAATAAAAGACGTCACCTTGTACTAAAGATGTTTTTTCAGTTTCCGTTGTTTTTACCGCATCTGTGTTTTCGCTAGCATACGCTGCTGTTCCCATCAGAAACGGGCTGCATGCCATCATAGTTACCATAGTGCCTTTTAATAGTGTTTTTTTCATAATGATTTTTCCTCCATTTGCTTTCTTCACTATACATATTCGGAGGAAATAAAAATTTTATAGGGGTCAAAAAAACATTTTTTTATAAAAATAGATAAACAATTTTTTTCAAAAATAAAAAGCTGACAATTTCATCAACTTTTTCATAGATTCATATGTAAAAATACTCGCATTCATTTTATCTCGCTATTCGCGGGCAGTAAAACCCTCACATATCAATATTCTTTATGGGGTAGCACCACATCGCTATCAAGCCAATAAAACAAAATACGGTTCCGGTGCAAAAACTTCAAGATACATGCAAGTAACCTCTAAATCTTGGACATACTGATACTATTACTCTAAAAAAGGTGTGTGATCGGTATGAAAAAGGAAAAATTGTTCAAGTGGAAGCATTATCAACCTGATAGGATTTTTAGAGAGGCGTATAAGTATGAACTGAACACCCCTATTTTTAATCACTTTTTTAGGCATTTCTCATATAGTGAAAATGACTATGATTTTGATTCTTTTTATTTATCATCCATAAGTCATACAATTGTTTAGCACATATATAAATAAAAAGATGGGAGCCCTACGATGAACAACACTCAAACTTTAACGCCCCCAAGTAACTCTGAGGAAAACCAAAGAAATATTAGTTTGCAAACATTAAGGGTCATTGGACTCATTGTATTAATTAGCGGTTACATCATTGTCACACTCTCTGAAGTAGGTGAACTGAAGAACCTTTTAATGAACCCAAGCACTAGCAATACATTAGCTGAAGCAGACGCTTTTTAGAAAAAATGGTATATAAAAAGCGAATCATGATAAAAATAGATTCGCTTTTTTACATATTCCCTTATCCTATATGATGTATATTTTCTTCACTGTATTTTGTCCTATTAATTGCTTTCATAAATAACAAAATACTACTTATACCAACTAAAAAATATACAATGCTCATTCCCCATGATGCTATAAAAGAACCTAGCATAATCCCTAGTGCTCCATTCATTTTTGCCACCTGAAAGACCATACCATTGATTGCCATATAAGAACTTCGAGCATCATCTGGAACCATATCGGCCATAATGGATTGCCGAACTGGCACATACATCATCTCGCCGATTGTTTGGAAAAGCCCTGCTATTAATAAGATCCATAAGCTATTACTTGATCCAATTATTGTGAATCCAATTGTATAGATAAATAAGCCAACATATAGGATTTTCAAGTCATTAAAACGTTTCATCATTTTAATAACAAGTGCTGAAAATAAAACAATCAAAATCGTATTCTCCGCAGAAATCCAACTTAGCATCCGAATACCTGTTAAATCAAAACGAATATCATTTCCAAATGCAAATTGAATTGTTTCAAATTCCTCTTGCAAGCGTACACCTAAATAATTATTAAGCTGAAATTCTAACGATAACGTACATATACTTGCTAAACAAAATATCAAAAATGCCCGGTCTGTCATAACAACTTTATAACTTTCAACCATTTCTTTTAACACATGCTTCTTTTTTATCGTTTTCTGAGTTACATATACTTCTTCCATATATACTGAAATTAAATACAACGTTAGCAATGCTACTGCCGTCAATAATATAAAGAGTTGCAAACGATAATGTTCGAATAATAACCCTCCGAATATAGCCCCAATAGCAATCGATAAATTGATTGCCCAATAATTAATACTGTACATTACTTTTCTATTCTCCGGTGTACTCACATCAATTAGCATCGCCTCTGTTGCCGGGTTCATAAGTCCTGAACCAAGGCTATTTGTTAGCATAAACACAAAAGTGAGCCAAGGTGAATCTACATAATCTGAATTCGCAATTCCCATACAAGCGATAGAAACTACTTGTATCACTTGCCCTATAATCATAACCTTTTTTCGTCCTAATCGATCTCCAATATAACCGCCATAAAGCCCAATGACGAGTGCCGCCATTACGTTTATTAGTAATAAAACACCTGCAAGGACACTCCCGAGCTTTACTGAAAAATAAATCGCCATAAACGGGAAAATCATTGTTGATACAGTGCGTGTTAAAAATGATGTTATAATTCTAATTTTTATATTTCGATGCATACTCCAAAATCCCATTGTTTCTTCCCCCTTATGTGTATTCATTTTACTTTGAAAAAGTGGAAGAAAAAGGTTAGAATATTCTAAAGAATTTCCCCTTTTATTGGGAAGGAGTCGTTTAAACATGAAAGTGATGGACTATTATATTCAACTACGATTGCATGATCCAGAAAAACAGTACATGCAAAATAGCTTGCAAGAATTAGCCAATATTTTATATTGCAGTACAAAAAACGTAAAAATTTTACTGAGAAAAATGAATGAAGAAAAATTAATTACGTGGACACCAGGACGAGGACGGGGAAATAAAAGTGAAGTTCTCTTTCTCCATGCCATTTCAGAAGTGGTTATGCCCTATGCGGAATCCCTCTTACAGCAAGATAAATTAAAAGAGATATTCCTTCTTTTAAAACAACCATTTCCTGCTCCCCTTCGAAAAAGCTTAGAAAAAAAACTACAGCAGCACTTTGGATACCAACCTTTAAACGATATGTATGACGTGTTAAAGATACCTTGCTCGAGAAAAATATTGCCGCTTGATCCAGCATTTGCAGCTGTCACAACAGAGAGTCATCTCATTAGTCAAATTTTTGATACATTAGTTACCTACAACTATGTCACAGAAGAAATTGAGCCGCATCTCGCACATACATGGGAGATTAGTGACGATCAACTTACCTGGACCTTTTATTTACGAAAAGGCATTCAATTTCATCATGGGACAATCTTATCTTCCAAAGATGTTCAATTTTCATTTGAAAGATTACAACGTGTCCAATCTCCTTATACTTGGTTAACTGAAGAGATTGTACAGATTGAAACACCCTCACCGTTACAAATAAGCTTTCACCTCCGAAAGCCGAACTTGTTTTTTCTACATTATGTAAGTTCGATGCAATTAGCCATTTTACCGCATGATGTAACAATACAAAATCATCATTATATGGGGACGGGGCCTTTTAAATTACATAGTTATTATGAAGATCAAGTTGTATTAGAAGCATTTACAAATTATTTTAAAGAGCGCGCGTTACTTGATCGAATTGAGTTATGGCGTATTCCGGAACATGCACAAATACATACACATTATGAACTACCAAATACTGAACATACAAAAGAGCACGAAGTACAAATAGAAGAAACTGGCTGTATATATGCTGCATTTAACTTTACAAAACCTGGTCCACATCATGATATTTATTTTCGAAAAGCTTGGAGACAACTGTATGACGTTGAATCAATTATTCGTGATTTACAAGGAATGCGTACAATCCCAGCATTCAGTTTCTTTCCAGAGAGGAGTCGGATAGCAGAAAAACAATCCTATTCTTTACATAAAGCAAAAAGCTACTTACAAAAGAGTGCCTATCAAGGAGAAACAATACATATTTATTTCTTCTCTTTTAAAGATAGTGCTCATGATGCCATCTGGCTAAAAGAACGTTGCCACAACTTAGGTATACAAGTAGAATTGCATCCTTTCCCAGTCTCTGACTACTCGGATGACTCTATTGATCAAAATGCCGATATTATTTTAATGGGAGAAGTTTTTGCTTCTGATTTAGAAATCGCCTTTTTAAATGTATTTAAAAGTAAAAGCTGTTTTATCAATCGCTTTATGTATCCTCACTATCAAAAACAGATTGATTGTTTACTAAATACATTCTTAGCCGAAGAAAATAAGGAACATCGTTATAAACTTATATACGGAATTGAAGAATTCCTTCGAACGGAATATATTATTTTATTTAATTATCATGTTCTAAAAAAGAAGATCTATCCATCTTCTTTAAAAAATGTAACGATCGATTCTTTTGGCTGGACGGATTTTTCAAAGCTCTGGATTCATCCTACAGAATCAGCTAAAGAGTATTGAAATCAAATTACTTAACTATTTATATATATTCATTTTAAATTTCCGACATATAAGTCGCGGTTATGAAAACAAAAGAAGTTCTTCACTCATTTTCTCCTTCTGTTTTCACATAGCATGGAGCTAAAAAAGGAATTGACCGCTCCTACGCATGATCGGATCCTCTCTCCCGCTTAAAAGAAATGGTTTTATGTCGGTCTTTCAATCCGCATTTATATAATATGGATAACTTGCATAACCGTAAAACCTCAATCTTCAGATTGAGGTTTTACTAGCTATTTATTTTTAAAATTTAGGAAAGATTCACCACTTCTTTTACATGCATTTCAAGTTCTGCTAAAAACATATCAATATTAGGATTTTTGACTACATCATAGCACGCAAAACTCTTTAAAGGACTCATACCAATAAATTTCTGTACTCGGTGCAAATGACCAATTGCTTCTTCTAAACTCTGACCTTCAAAAAATTGTGAGGAATCTTGAAACGCTGTTTTAGGTGCATTCCATGTAGTGGAAAACATATATTTTTTCTCTGTTAATAACCCTCCTGCTCCATATTGATCTCCTCCTTTAAAAAAGAGGCCGTACTCATATACTTCATCCATATACGTTTTAAATAATCCTGGTACACTAAACCAATAAATTGGCGTTTGATAGATGATAACATCCGCCCATAAAAACTTTTGTTGTTCTTCTTTAATATTGTATCCGTCTTGAATAATCGTTGTTTTCACATGACTCTTTTCACTTAGTAGACTGACCATGCGATCAACCAATGTTTGATTTAATTTCCCTCGGTCTGCACTATATTTTTGATGACCATTTATTATTAATATATTTTTCATCATTTTCTTCCCCTTTATCTTTTATTGATTGAATTGCATATATCTAAATCCACACTTTTTCGTACCGCTATCATTTAGTTCTCAGCTACTACTCCAAGTTGTTGCATAAGAGTAAGGTTATCTTCTAGATGCCAATCTTCAGTAATTTTTCCATCCTTAATACGTAAAATATCAATGGCAAAAAAGTTAATCGGTTTTCCATCATGTGTTCCTGTAAAGGAAAGACGAGCTGTGACCTTATCACCAACCACTAATAAATCCTCAATTTTGCAATGTATATCTGGAACGACTTTACGAAAGTTTTTTGCAGCAAATGCTAAGCCTTCGGGACCTTGTGGGCGCCCTTTTGGCAACGTATTATCAAAGAATTTCTCTGTAACGGTTTGTGGAATAAGCTCCTCATTGCCAGTATCCCAAAATGCATAAAAACGTTGGGCTGCATGAATCATTGCTGTAGCTTCTTTTTGATTTAATGAAGGATCGATTGTCATTGTTTTAGGCTCTGGCTTGCCTTTCAACAATTGAATTTCACTTTTAGAAGCAGATATTTTTGTATTGCTGCACGCAGTAAGCACGGTACCGATTACGACAATGCAAATCACGAGAAAACTAAATGACCACCATAACTTTTTTGTTTGATTTTTTATTTTCATCATAGTCACCTCCTTAGTTTAGAAATCATTTGTGGTTCCTAACACTATTTTATATGTAGTAATTTCCCTTTTGGAAGTAGTGATATTTTTTTCATATAGTTACTAAAAGGATAGTTTTGTGATACTATAAAGCAAATCAATTCAAAAAATTTTTATGGAGGCTATTTCCATGAGCACTATAGATCCGATTGTATTAACGAAAGGTTCACCTGGTATACCTTGTCCTATTGCAAAAACACTCGACGTAATTGGAACAAAATGGACATTTTTAATTATTCGGGACCTTCTTATTGAAGGAACATTGCGCTTTAGTGATTTGCTAAAATCAATGGATGGTATCAGCCCAAAAACACTCTCACTTCGCCTTAAGGAATTAGAAGGCCAAGGTATTGTAACAAGAAAGGTTTATCCTGAAGTTCCTCCCCGAGTGGAATATACCCTCACGGATAAAGGGAAACAATTAGAAGGTATTTTTATCGAATTAAAGCGCTTTGGGCTAACTCTAGAAAACTAACAAAAAAGGACCCGTGGGTCCTTTTTTGTTAGTTAAAGTACTTTAAATTTTTTCCGCTCCGATTCCCCTTATATAATAAAAAACTTTCCGAAATGTAACTATATGAAATAAATATCACTACTTCAAATATGGAATTCTTCAAACTACAATGATGGCAACAAAGTAAAAACGAAATAATTAGGAGGCATAAAGATGCTAAAAGGAAAAAAAGTAGCTATTATTGGCGGGAGTTCAGGTATTGGTTTAGAAACAGCAAGATTGGTATTAGCGCAAGGTGCAGATGTTATTATCGCCAGCCGATCCGAAGACAAATTAAAAGAGGCACAAAAGGTATTAGCGGGAAATGTAACAACTTATACACTTGATATAACAAACGAGCAACAAGTACAGTCATTCTTTGAAGAAATAAATACAATCCATCATTTAGTTATTACAGCAGCTGAAACATTCGGAGGAGCTTTCCTTGATACAGAAGTAAGCAAAACGCGCCAGTTGTTCGAAAATAAATTTTGGGGACAATTCTATGCTGCAAAATATGGTGCACCTAAGATTACGAAAGACGGATCAATCACATTATTTTCAGGCGTAGTTGCCTATAAAACAATGGCTGGTTCAGCTACGCTTGGTGCAGTAAATGCAGCAGTCTCTAATCTTGGAGAAACATTAGCATTAGAACTCGCTCCTATTCGCGTAAATATCGTCTCTCCTGGCATTATTGATACACCGTCACGTAGCAAAATGCCGCTGAAAGCGCGGGACAAATTCTATAAGGAGATAGCAAATAAACTCCCTGTCAAACGAGTTGGACAGGCAAAAGATGTAGCTGATGGTGTACTATATTTAATGCAAAATCAATTTGTCACTGGAACTACTCTTCATGTTGAAGGTGGACATACATTAATTTAATTAACGAGGAGGCTATCCCCTCCTCCTTCTGTTTATCTTAATTATCTATTTCATACTAAACCTCAAATCACATACCGAATCATCGCAACTTCATCACAACAATCAAATTTCAGACAATGTCTGCAATCAATCCACACTTTTTCAGGTAGCGATTCCTTATCAACAAAATCAAATCCACACTTCTTAAAAAATGTAGTTTGATACGTTAAAGAAATGACCCTTCTTACCTTTATTTTAGAAGCCTCACTTATTACATGATTGACTAACATACGTCCTAGCCCTTTACCTGCATATGTATCCGATACGACTAATGATCGTATTTCGGCAAGATCTTCTCCTAAAACATGTAAACCAGCAACTCCCAAAATTTCTCCTTCCTCTTTCACAACATACAAACACTGTAAATACTGATAAAGGGACAAAAGTGAGCGCGGTAGAACAACTCCCTCTTTCGAATATATTTCTATTAAGTTATATATTTCTTTCACATCACTTGTAATTGCATTTGAAATTCGCATGATTTATCTCCTCAAATTAAATATTTATAACTTAAAATGAATAATAATTCATAAATTTATATAATAATACACCCATCCATCCGAACACGTCAATTATTATTCTGAATTTTAGATATACTCATTCCAAAAAAACAAGTCCTATATAAATCTATTTTGCTTTTTCAACATACAAGTCGATGCTATGAAAATAAAAAAAGACCTCTCTCATTTTCTCCCTTTGTTTTCACATGGCATGGGGCTAAAAAAGGCCCTGACCGCTTCTACGCATGATCGGACCCTCTCTCCCATCTAAAAAATGGTTTTATATCTCATTCAGTACTTGTTTTCGAATCTCTTATCGGTAATACTGTAGAATACTTAATTTCACGCAGCGCTAAGCTCGTTTGTATCCTTGTAATTCCTAACTTATTTAACTTCCTAATAAAATGCTCCAGTTCCTTTCGATCTCGGTTCGCGACTTTTAGTAAATAATCATATTCACCTGTTAAACAATGACACTCCAGCACTTCAGGCATAGATTCCAGTTCTCTTTCCAATACCTCTAGTTTTTCAGATTGATGAATATTCGTACTCATAAAAATAAAACACAACAAATCAAATCCAAGTTTCTCTTGATTTAGGATTGCGACTTGTTTATCAATGAAACCTTCCCCTTCTAGCCTTTTTATTCGTGCATGCATAGCAGCTGGCGACAAATTAACACGACGCGCAAGTTCGGCATTACTTACTTGTGACTCCTTTTGTAAAATATCTAAAATTTGTACGTCTAAATCATCTAACACTTTAATAACTGATGACTCCATAAAAAACCTCCTTTTCTTTACCGACGATTCTTCGGAAAAACATATAATACACTGAATGAAATTGAATAAAATTTCTTAATTATAACCCTTAACAAAACATTTTATTGAATTTTCACCATTATACAAAAGAATATATTAGATAACAAAGAAAAATGCTAAAATTATTTACAATTCATACGATATAAATCCATTTTGTGTTTTCAACACATAAGTCACTGCTATGAAAACAGAAAAGGACATACACTCATTTTCTCTTTTTGTTTTTTCTCGGCATGGGGCTAAAAAAGGACCTGACCGCTTCTATCCATGGACGGATCCTCTCTTCCCCCAAAAAAGAAAGGTTTTTTATCAGTTTTTCAATTTATATACTAATAAAAGGAGTTCCAAACTATGCCTTATTTTTATGTATTTTTATTATTGCTAACAAGCTTACTATGGGGGGGGAACTTTGTCGTTGGAAAATCTCTTGTCGATCATGCTTCTCCGATGACTCTCACAAGTTTAAGATGGATCATTGCGATTGTTTGTCTATTACCAATTGTTTGGTTTAAAGAAAAGAAACTTTTTCCACCGCGCGCTGCAATTCTTCCCTTACTACTTATGGGAGTCACTGGCGTTGTTCTCTTTAACATTTTTCAATTCTTAGCGTTAGAAGAAACATCCGCAACAAACGTTGGACTTATTTCTACGTTAAACGCGATTTCAATTGCACTCTTTTCATCTTTATTCTTAAAGGAAAAAATAAATATACTTCAAATTCTTTCTATGATTCTTTCTTTTTTTGGTGTAATTCTCGTCCTTTCAAAAGGAAATATTGCACTGTTATTTTCATTACATTTTAATAGTGGAGATTTGTGGATGATGGCTGCGGTTTGTATTTGGGGCATTTATTCTGTTTGTAGTAAATGGGCAACAAAAACAACTACGCCGATGATGGCGACTCTGTATTCAGGAGTTTTTGGCGTTATCATATTGCTTCCATTTAATATACCAAACTTTACGGTCTCTCATATTAATGCTTCATTTATCACTTCACTACTATACACAGGCTTAATTTCAACTGTGGTCTGTATGGTGTTTTGGAATATTGGCGTTCAAAAATTAGGAGCAACTACATCAGGTATCTTCCTAAATTTCAATCCAATTTTCACTGCCATTTTAGCGTTTCTTTTCTTAGGAGAAGAACTAACTTGGATCCAAATCTTTGGGACGATCATCGTTGTTACTGGCTGTTATTTATTTTCTCATTTTAAAACAGTTGCTCATCAGCCTAGCCAAACTTTAGTACGGCAGCACTCTTAATAGATCAACATCGCCATTATCTTTAACATAATGGCGATGTTTTTACATTCTTCACTTTTTACTTCTCATTTCTTTTAAATATTGCTGTTCTTCTGCTGGCGATAAACGTTCTGTTGCTTTTCCAGTATCACCGCCTTGAATTTCCCAAAAAAAGTTATGTTCCTCAACTGTTTGCGAAAAATCCCCTCTTTCCCAGCGTTCTAAAATGGAAAGTAATTTTGATTTATAATTAAAATTTTTGCTACTCTCTACAGCTTTCTTTGCATTACGAATTTCCTTTTGTGTCATTTCAATAAATCCCCATTTCTCAGAGGATTTTACTTTTTGATGTACCATCTTATGCATAGTAGATATGATTTCATCTTCACTAACTCGCGGCGTTTCTTCCACTACCTTCTTTTCCTTTTGAGCAATTACTTTCTGCTCCTTTAAACGTTTATCCTCTACTTCGGCATACTCAAGAAATTTATAAGCGCCAAATATAACACCCATTACAATTGCGATAGTCGTAATCGCCCTTATTATCCATTTTTTCATATTATGTATTTTGATATCTCCTCTAATTGTTACAAAAACAAATGGAATAGCCTGCAAATAGCCGATTCCATTTGTTTATCATTTTTAAGCTTTCATCGCTTCCCTAACAACGTGACTATCCACATATTGCTTGAACTTTACGATTTTTCCATTCTCAAGCTGCCATACATGAACGAAATCTGCTTCAAATGCTTTGCCAGTTTCTTTATAAATTCCCGAATAAACTCCTTCAGCAATGATGACATCTTTTCCTTCTACTTCATGGTACATATTTACACTCGCCTTATAATCATTCCATTCCGATCCTAAACGACTAAATACATTCTCCATTACTGCTTCCACACCAATATATGTCCCACCGTAAGGAAAACCAGCCGCCTCTGTCCATTCTACTTTTTCAGAAAGAGCTTCTAGTAAATGTTTTGCATTAGATGAAGATGGCCCTTCATATGTGCTTCGGATAATCTCTAAATTTGTTTTTTGTTCCATTATTTCTTCCCTCCAAATGCATTTGCTGCTAAAACAAGTCCGATTTCTAGTGCTTTTACATTTGGAAAGTGTTTCTTCATTGCAGTTTGAATTTCTTCACTTGAAAGGTTTTCCGCAAGAACCTCATCAAATGCGATTAAATATTTACGGGTATGTTCAATCGCATCTGCTGTATTTGGTGTATCATAATCACGATGACCAGCTACAACAATTTCTGGATGTAGGTTTTCAATTTCTTGTAATGTTTCTAACCACTTAGTACGAGCTTTTACATCCGTTTCTAACGTCCATGCGAATGTGTTGTTATAAACAATATCCCCTGTAATCACAGCCTTTAATGACGGAATCCATACATAACTGTTATTAGGTGTATCACCTTGTAAACTACCTTTAACAAGCAGTTCGTTCCCTTCTAAAATAAGCTTATCTTCTTTTAACTCCTCGGGAATAATAGGTTGATGAGGGACATTATGTCCAATAGACGGTTTCCATTGCTCAACTTTCTTTTCAAATGTATTTCGAATATCTTCTACGGTATTTGGCAACGCTACAATTTTTGCATTTGGAAATGCTTCATGTAATACATTTAAGCCAAAATAATGGTCTGGATGAAAATGCGTAATATAAATATGAGTTAAGTTCTTTCCTGTTTCAATAATTTGAGCTGTTAAACGGTGTGCATCACTTAATAAGAATTGTGCATCCACAAGAATTGCATCTTTCTCTCCATAAATGATCGTTGATGTAACTTGAAAGGCTTGTTCAGATCCTGTAAAGACTTCTAAATGTAATTTTGACATGTTGTTCCTCCGTTTTTCTATATACATTTACACTTTTATTATTTTATATTTCCTTACTTGTTATAATAACTCTAAGTTGTAACTGAAATAGTTACAATTAGACCAAAAAAATATGCTATCTATTTACAACTCACACTTCATTGCTAATTACTCCGTTGTAATAATTATAGTTACAACTAAGTGCCAAGTCAATACTTTAATATCCAAAAAATTCCCCAGCAAAATAGATATATACAAAAACACTGTTCTTTTCATAAATCTTCTTCAGAAAAGAACAGTGCTTTATATAATAATTTATTTTGCTTTGAGTACTTTTTCTTTTAAGAAACGATCTACATACCCTTCTGCTTTTACAACAAATAAATACGCACCCATTGCTAATAATGCAAGATCTAATTCATATCCAGGATTCTTTCCGTCTCCTAATAAACCAGCTGCTCCGTTTACCTTTACAATTGCACCAACCAAGATAAGAGCAAATAATAATCCCACATATCTAACACCTAAGCCAATGATTAATAATAGACCACCAACTAATTCAAATGTTGCAACCCCATATGCGAGACCACCTGGTAAGCCAATGCTTGTAAACCAACCTGCTACATTATCAATACCTGATTGAAACTTTGCTAAGCCATGTGCAAAGAACGTAACTCCTAACACAATACGAATAATTAAATTACCAATATATTGATTCATTCTAAACTCTCCTTTTTGTTTTGTTATATAAACATTTTATTAACAAGACAAAACAATACATTGTTTCTTTTTATTCGTCAAATACTTTTTTTAATAGAAATAAAAAAACATTATCCATTTTACGGATAATGTTTAACAAAAAATAGCACTCCTACAAGGCTCGACATGTGGAAATACATTCGAAAAAACATCAATAATTTTCTATTCTTTCGAGATAAGTTCAAATTTCTTTCCTGCATTTACGTAAGACAATAATGATAGATCTTCCTCGAAAACCGTTCCAATTACGTTCACCTTTTCATTTTCTGATAGATCATTTATAACGATTTGTATTTCACCTGCATATCTACCGTACAGTTCATTATCAATTGTAATACTCCCTATCTTTCTTTGAACTGTATTCATCGCTGGTAAAATAACAGTATCTCCTTCTCTTGATTCTACAGAACGAATGACATCACGCGCTGGATCAAGCCTATTCGTATGTACTCGCTCTACTGTTTCTAATACTTCTCTTTCACTAATCAGCGGTTTATAACGTATTGGAATAATCCCTTTATTTGCACTTGTAATTTCTTGTACTCTTTGTAAACTCCCACTTATATCTCCAATTAATACTTTATCAACGAAGCAATCTTCCACAAGTTCCAAATATGCCTCAAGCGGGCGCATATATCGGTGTTTTTCTAATGTAGGAAGCCCTTCATATAAAGGTCCTCTTTTTTCACCATCACCTGGAATAAATGCCATTGTTTTTATACCGCATTCACGCAAAAATTGATTTTGCTTTTGTAAAAATGATTTAGCAAGCCCTGTTTCAGGACGTGGATAAAAATTATGCCATGCTTCTACACAATCTACTCTCACACTTTCCTCAAGAAGCGTATTCCAAAATGATTCAGTAATTGTACTAGCATTTAATGCAATCTTCATTTTGTGTGATATACGTGCAATTTGTTTCGGATCTATACCATAATCAATACGTAACCCAGTAATCCCCCAATCTAATAGCTGTTCCACATTTTCATACATAAGACCTAAATGGTGTAAAGAATTTGGTGAAACATCCACCATTAGTTCCATCTCATATTTTTCCGCTTGCTTCCCAAGTATTTGTATTAACTCTTTATAAGTTGTAGGATCGTCTTCTGGAATATGAAGAGAAGTAAAAATAGACGTAAAGCCGTATTCGCTTACCGTTTTCAACCATTTTTCTTGCTCTTCTATCCGGTCCTTTGAAAGATATATTGAAACTCCTATCATAGTAATCTCTCCTTCTACTTATCATGAAAAAAAGAGAAAGGAATCCCTTTCTCTATATGTTCTCTGCCATTTCCTCTTTAAACCCGAAGAAATACGTAAAGATAAAACCAAATACATAAGCAATGACAAGACCAAGAAAATATAATAAATATTTATTATCAGCGATTAACGGAATTAACGATAATCCTGATACACCAATTCCGAGTGAAGCCGTTTTCATAACTGCCTGGAATGCACCGCCAACAGCTGCACCTAAACAAGCCGTAATAAACGGTTTACCAAGTGGTAATGTGACCCCATATAATAAAGGTTCGCCAATTCCTAAGAAACCAACCGGTAGTGCTCCTTTAATTACATTACGAAGACGCTTATTTTTCGTTTTTACATAAATAGCAATCGCTGCCCCAACTTGCCCCGCTCCTGCCATCGCTAAAACCGGTAGTAACGGTGTTACATGAGTTTGATTAATAAATTCCATGTGGATAGGTGTTAGACCATGATGTAGTCCCACCATAACGAGCGGTAAAAATGTTCCTGCGAGTACAGCTCCTGCGACCGCTCCCCCGACATTTAAAATTGCGTTAATACCACTTGTAATTCCATCAGATAGGAAACCAGCCACTGGCTGAATTGCTAACATCGTTACTAAGCTCACTGCTAATACCGTAATAAGCGGAGTCACTATAATATCCACTGCATTCGGTACTGCCTTTCGTACTTGTCTTTCCACTACAACCATAAGCCATGCTGCAAAGATTACAGCGAATAATCCACCGCGCCCCGGCACCATTGCTTCACCAAATAGTTTCACATTTGCCATAGCTGGGTTGAAAATTAAAATACCTGCAATCGCTCCGAGAACCGGAGTTCCGCCAAATTCTTTTGCCGTATTCCAGCCAACTAGAATACCTAAGAATGTAAAAATACCACCGCCAATTAAAAGTAACATTTGCAGCCATGTTGCATTTGGATCTGCCCCCGCATTTTTAGCAAAGTTGGCAACCCCATTTATAATTCCTGATGCAACAAGACCTGGAATTAATGGAATGAAAATATTACCGATTTTTCCCAATAAATTTTTAACAGGCGTATTATTTTTCTTCTTGATTGCTGATTTCATTTCTTGGCCAAGATCTTCAAGGTGGTAATCAGCAACATCACCAATTCGTACCCCTGTCAAAGTCTCCATTTCGGCTGCTACTTTATTCACAGTTCCGGGCCCAACTACGACCTGCAATGTTTCATCTTCAATCACACCCATGACACCGTCTACTTTTTTCAAAAGCTCCATATTCACTTTACTTTCATCATGAAGTGTTAAACGTAACCTCGTCATACAATGTGCAATACCATGAATATTTTTCGTTCCCCCAAGTTGCTCTGTAATCTCTTTTGCCATCCGCTGTTCTTTCTTCATTGTAAAATCCCCCTCCCCACTTTTTATAATGCCTTTTTCACAAATCCTTTCGCATCTGTTAATTTTTCAAGTGCTTCCCCATATTCGCACTGTAGTAATATCATGACGATTGCTGCTTTCACATTACGCTTTGCTTTTTCGTAATATGCTTCCGCTTCTTTGTAATCTACTCCCGTCGCTTCCATAATAATTCGTTTGGAACGCTCGACTAACTTTTCATTTGTCGACTGAACATCAACCATTAGATTTTTATAGACTTTCCCTACGCCAATCATAGAAGCAGTTGAAATCATATTCAGTACTAACTTTTGTGCGGTTCCAGCCTTTAAGCGTGTAGATCCTGTTAACACTTCTGCACCTGTCCCTACTTCCACGCTAATTTTTGCAAATTTACTTATCTCTGCTCCCTTATTACAGGAAATGCTAGCTGTACTTGCTCCCGTAGAATTTGCATATTTTAATCCACCAATTACATAAGGTGTTCTACCACTTGCAGCGATTCCAATAACAGTGTCCTTATTACTTAACTGAATCGCCTTTAAATCATCTACTGCAAGATCTTCTCGATCCTCTGCACCTTCCACAGCTTCAGTAAACGCTTTCAATCCACCTGCTATAAATCCTTGTACCTGTTTCTCATCTGTCCCAAATGTCGGTGGACACTCGACAGCATCTAAAATTCCTAGTCGTCCGCTTGTACCAGCACCAATATAAATTAATCGTCCACCATTTTGAAAAGATGAAACAACACTTTGAACAATTTTTTCAATTTGTTCGATTTCATTTTCAACCGCTACAGCGACTTTACGATCTTCTCGATTCATTGTTTGTAAAATTTCTCTTATGCTCATCTCGTCTAAATTCATCGTATTTTCATTTCGGTGTTCTGTTGATAAATTCTCTAACATATTCTCACCTTCTTTGAAATTTAATTTCACACTTTTATTATAACTTTACGAAATTTAAAATCAATATTTATATTGCGTTTTATGAAACAAAATTTCTTTTTATAACAAAATTGCGTCTATTTAACCAAAATAAAAAGATGAGTTTCATCTCATCTTTTCCTTTACTTCAATTTCCGTAATCGTACTGCTTCTTCTCTTGTTTCTGTAAATTTATCCAATACTTGATTACCTATCCTATTAAATGTAATCACATACAAAGCATCAATTATATTAAGTTGCGTCATTCTTGAAGCAATACTTGCAATACGATGATCTTGTTCTACATCTGGCATACAAAGACGGATATGTGATTCTTTATATAATGGAGACGATTGATCTAGCTTTGTAATAGCGATAACAGTAGCACCTTGTCTACTAGCATATTGCGCCATTTCTAGTACATCCTTCGTCCGGCCAGATGTTGAAAGAGCGACAAATATATCTCCCTGTTTTAAGTTAGTAACAAGCGGGAGCATCATATGAAAATCAGATAGCATCATAGCCGTAAACCCTAGACGAGTAAACTTATACGCTCCATCCATTGCTGGCGTAGCTGATCCACCCACTCCATAAAATAATATTTTCTTTGCTCCTAAAATGGCATCTGCTGCTTTTTCTAACTCTTTTTTATCAATAGCAGTAATACCCGCTTCAATCGCAGCCTTATTGACATATGTAACTTTATTGAATAAATCAAACGGACTATCCTCTGTGTTCATCACTGAAAAATCATTAATATTATAATCGGCAATTGTTAATTCTCTAACAAGCGCTAACTTAAAAGCTTTAAAACTTCCTATACCAATCGTTTTACAAAAGCGTACGACACTTGCTTCACTGGATCCTGCATTATTAGAAACTTCTTTTGTCGTTAAATTAGGAACAATTTCTGCATTCTCCATAATATACTGAGCAACCTTTTTTTCAGCTGGTGAAAATTGATTCATATGATTTTCTATTTTAAATAGTAGCGTTGATGGTTTCACCATTCATCCCCCATTCTTTACGGTTGCTTTTATTTTTCATATCCCAATTCCATATCTTGCGAATCATAAAGATAAAAGACATCTTCACCAGGAGGATGAAACACATTTACAATTCGATCTCCTTTTTGATAGACCGTCCTTTCTCCTTCCGACCACTTCTTTTCCCATCCATTTATCCAAATTGCAGCATCAGGCAAAAAGGAAGTGTATCTATATCCTTTCGAATCATCTCCTGCAATATAAGAAGAGAAAACAGAAACAGGAAAATCTTTAACTTTTGATTCTTTTCCTAATGTAAATGGCAAACACATTAAAAGAATTACAACTACACATATAACTTTTTTCCATGTAATTTTCATTCATTTTTCTCCTTCTAGTACTAAAGCACACATAAATTTTAACACAATTACTACATAGAAACTCTATTTTCAATTGAGTTCATATTACATTTCACAATCAAAAAAAAGGAACTTATCGACATTCGATAAGCCCTTTCTTTACACAAAATACTTCTTCAATAACGGTGGTGTAATAATCGTCGTAAGGATAACAACAATTACAATTGCAGTGAAATTTTCTTTCGCTAACAAATTTGCTGCAAGTCCATTTGCTGCAATAATAAGTGCTACTTCTCCACGCGATACCATCCCAGCCCCAATGCTAATCGAAGACTTTAAGTTAAAACCTGTTAACCTCGCTCCTAAGCCTGATCCCACTAGCTTTGTGATAATGGCAACAATCGTCATGATGACAATAAACCAAATTTGGTTTCCGATACCTTGAAATGTAATCTCCATCCCGATGCTAACAAAAAAGATTGGTACAAAAATCGCATAAGCAATCGGTTCTATTTTATGTTCTACTTCGTGTTTATATGTTGTTTGTGAAATGGCAATCCCCGCAGCAAATGCACCAATGATACCAGCAATCCCCATTTGCTCACTATAGTAAGCAAATGAAAAACAAATAATAAGTGCTGCACTAATTAACGCCTCTGACACACGGAGCGGCACCAACATTTTCATAATCCACGGAACCACTTTCCATCCAATGAAAACAATACTTACGAAAAAAATGATTTTCTTAGCGATAACAAGTGTAATACTCACATCTTGTGTGCCTAAAAAACTCATAACAAAGGCTAATAAAATAACAACGATAACGTCATCAAATACAGCAGCCCCTAAAATCGTTGTACTTTCCCTTGTATTCATTTTCCCTAAGTCTCGCAATGTTTGAACAGAAATACTCACTGATGTTGCACAGAGCAGTAATCCTAGGAAAATAGCATGTGATTGTAACATCCCAAATGCGAGTCCCGCCAAATATCCACCGAGGAAAGGAAAAATGATACCTCCCATCGCTACTGCGAATGAAGATTTCAAATTGCGATTTAATTCCTCCAAATCAGTTTCTAATCCTGCCATAAACATGAGTAACAGAACACCAATTTCACTAAGTTCATCAATAAGTTCAGAACTATTAATAATTCCAAAAACAGCGGGACCAATAATAATTCCAACAATTAATTTTCCTAGTACCGATGGTTGACCAAGTCTAACACTAATATCACCAGCTAATTTCGTACAAAGTAAAATAACGACAATTTCAAAATAAAACAGCATAATATCTTCTCCTACTTTATA
Organism: Bacillus pseudomycoides DSM 12442; assembly: GCF_000161455.1. GTDB lineage: Bacteria > Bacillota > Bacilli > Bacillales > Bacillaceae_G > Bacillus_A > Bacillus_A pseudomycoides. The sequence continues at coordinate 714,881 of NZ_CM000745.1, read as the reverse complement.
AAATACATCTATTTTTGGTGTTAGTTTTTCCTTACATCTAAGATTTTATTTGTTACATTTTATTTGACAAAATATTCTGAATTATAATAAAATGACTACAGCAATTCTAGATTTTTTATCAAAGCACACAACTGTGCCTCTATTCGCTTATGGACTATTTTGCAGTGGGCTCGTATTATATTCGCAGTTGTGAAAATCGAAGAATGAGGGGAGAGTCCAAGTGAAATCATTATTACGAAAAAAACCACTTACTACTGAATCACCACGGCAATTAGAAAGAACGTTAACTGCGTTAGATTTAACCTTTTTAGGAATTGGAGCTGTAATTGGGACAGGTATTTTCGTCTTAACAGGTATTGTTGCGGCCAAACATTCTGGTCCTGGTATTATGCTATCTTTTCTTATTGCTGCATTTACCTGTGCATGTGTGGCCTTCTGCTATGCAGAATTTGCTTCTTCTATCCCTATTTCAGGAAGCGTTTACACCTATGCGTATATGACAGTTGGAGAAGTCGTTGCCTTCATTGTTGGCTGGTGTTTAATGCTAGAGTATTTACTGGCAGTTGCGGCGGTTGCTGTCGGATGGTCAGGATATTTACAATCGTTACTTTCCGGATTTAATATTCATCTACCCGCCATTATCGCCTCAGCCCCTGGAATGGGAAAAGGCGGAATAATCGATTTACCAGCTGTATGTATTTTACTTTTTATTACACTGCTTCTTAGCTTCGGTGTACGCGAAAGTGCTCGCATTAATAATATTATGGTATTAGTTAAATTAGCAGTGATTATTGCCTTTATCGTAGCAGGTGCAAAATACGTCAAACCGGAAAATTGGACACCGTTTTTACCATTTGGATATGATGGGATTATTACAGGTGCAGCAACAGTATTTTTTGCCTTTCTAGGATTTGATGCCATTGCAACAGCTGCTGAAGAAACGAAAAAACCACAGCGAGATTTACCAATTGGAATTATCGGTTCCCTTCTCATTTGTACGGTACTCTATATGATTGTATCCTTTGTTTTAACAGGGATGGTTCCTTATACACAACTAGATGTTTCAGATCCAGTTGCTTTTGCGCTTCATTTCGTTGGTGAAGACACCATTGCTGGATTATTAGCTGTCGGTGCAATGACAGGAATGACAACCGTTATTTTAGTCGTTATGTATGGGCAAGTTCGCGTTTCCTATGCAATGAGCCGTGACGGGCTACTTCCAAAAGCATTAGCTCGCGTGAATCAAAGAGTTAAAATACCTCTATTAAATACGTGGATTACTGGCATTGCAGCAGCTTTATTAGCAGGATTACTAGATTTACATCTACTTGCAAATTTAGTGAACATCGGTACACTAACAGCCTTTACATTCGTTTGCTTTGCTGTACTTATTTTACGCAAAACACACCCAGATTTAAAAAGAGGTTTCCGTGCACCATTCGTACCTATATTACCAATTGTTGCAATTTGTTGTTGTCTCTATTTAATGATTAACCTTTCTGCAACAACTTGGAAAGGATTTGCTGTTTGGCTTGTCATTGGACTATGTGTATATTTCTTCTACTCTAGACGTAATAGCCATTTACTGACCAAAGAAAATAATGGTGAACAAAAAAAAGCATGAAAAACAGCTCGCTATATTAGCGAGCTGCTTTACGTTCGAGTTTGTTTTTTTGTTAACGTTTGTAGAATGAAAAATATGTCGATGCAAGCTGTAAACCAGGCACAATTTCTTATTGATGACGAGTAATTTACAATACCAATCGTAATTACAATCATCATTACAACCAATTGGTACACAAGCTTCCAGTTTCGCATATCCATTCTCTTTTATCCCGCATGAACTGCCCACAAAAGCCCGATTAGTGTGGGCTAGCAATCAGTGGGGGATGAAGAAATCCCCCACTGATTAAAGTTTCACTTTATTATTTTGTTTCCTTCTTTTTCTTTTTCCATGCAGTTACACTATCAAAGAAAAAGTTAATAAACAATGCTCCTAATCCTGCTAATAGAAAAGTCATTAAAAACAGAACCCATTTACTTTTATCTTTCAAAAAATAATATCCAACAAGGAGCACAACTGCAATCCATACATATTCAAGAATTCTTTTTAGCTTTTGCTCTTCCAAATCTTTCGCCCCTTTACGTTTGTTTCATCTCTCTTTATTGTAACATGAAATAATATATCGGCGGAATCACTACATATATCGGCGATACGACATAAATTCCTACTAATAAAAGAAGCTCGCCCAAGGCAAGCTTCCCATTCTCTTACTTATTTACACTCTTTTCAACAAGCTGCATCGCATATTCTAATGTACGATTCATTGTTTCTACATACTGATCTTTTACTTTTGTATCTTTTACTACAGATTCCGCTACTTTGATTTTTCCTTCTAATGCTTTAACTGGAACTTCTTGATATTGTCCTGGTTCTTGTCCTACTTGAACTTTCGCTAATAAAACTTTTGCTGCATCAATTGTTTTTTGTAATTTCTCTTTTGGCGTTTCTGATTTTTGGTCAACTACTTTTGATTGTACAAATGTTTGATGTGCTGTTTTTAAACTGTGATATGCCCCAACTGCTTGCTCACCTGTCGTCGCCATATTTTCAAATACTACTTTTGCTCCATTATAACTTGTTTGTAATTCTGTAAAGGCAGCTTGTGAATATTGGCCTGGCTTTTCACCGAATTCATAAGAACCGGCTAATGTTTCTTTTGCTTTACCAATCTCTTCATATAAAGCATTTAATTCTTCTAGTTTTGTGCGATTTGTAAACTCATTGTATGCCGCTACTATTTCAGATGAAGTAAGTGCTTTACTATATAATTTTGCAAGCGCCACTTGTCCATGTAATGGAACTCCACCGTTACCATCGCTTGTTGGATCTGCACCAATCGCGAATGGTACATTCGGATGATATACTTTACCTGTCACTGGCTGACTATTTACTTTTTTTCCATCTACATAGATTGCTAATTCATTTCCATTATACGTTCCTGTTAAATGATATGTTTTATTTGCCTCTAATTGTGTACCTATACGTTTATAGCTACCACCAATATGAGCCCATAATTCTACATATCCAGTTCCAGTAGATTCGAATCCAATTCCGCCGCTCTCTGTATTTTCCATAATAGCTTGACCGCGAATTTCATTCATAGAAAATACCGTTTCTAATGTAAATGTGTTCGCCACTTTCTCTTTTTGCGCTGCTGAAAACGGAATATAGCCAAATGTGTTTGCTTTTCCATTTAATTTCATTACATGCTTTTTCAATGCTTTATCATATTCAATTGATACATTTCCTTTTACATCGCCTTTACTTCCAAATGATGAGTTATCTTTAAATGTACCATCTAAAAAGTTAACATCAAATACATCCGCCTTTGGCACTTTCACATTCGGATCAATAATTTCTTTTTTCGTTGTTACTTCTGCTTGTAATGGCTGTTCACTTTCATTTTCGAATGAATCGATCGCAACTGCTTCTAGCGTGTATGTTTTTCCACTATCTAGCCCACCTAATGTAAACGTAAGTTCTTTTGGCACTGGATCACGATAAAACTCTGAGAATGCTAATAACTTATTTTTAATTTCTCCTGTTTCTTTATCTCTTGCTTGTAAACGATAAGAATGAACAAGTAGATTATCCACTGCTTGCGGGAAAGTCGCTGTTACTGAACTCTCAGTTACATTTGAAACTTTTAACTTTGCATTTTTCTCGAAAGATGGTTTTTCTTTATCGCGGTTTTCTACATGTTTAAACGATTCTTTTTTAGCTGGTAGTTGAACCTTCCATGGTTCACCTGTCCAAGAATTCGTATGGAAATCACGACGATTAATTGTTACTTCTTTATCGTCTACCTCTACTAATAAACCTTGGCTTAAATCGCTTGCACCTGGCGGAATATTACCTTGAACTTTCCCGCCCTCTACTTCCATATAACTTACTGAAGATGTTCCAACAGATGTAAAGTCTTTTTGATGAATGGATCTTGGATCATCTAATGGATAGTGCGAATGACCAGAGAATGTAATTGCTTGCGGATAATCCTTTAATACTTCATTAATTTTTGCACTGTCCTTCGTTCCCCATTCATGACTACCATACACAGTTTCTTTAATATGCTGGTGCAAGAACACGAAAATTGGTTTTTCTGGATCATCAGCTTTTGCTTTCGCAATTTCTTCTTTCAACCAATTAATTTGTTTATCAGAATAATACCCATGTGTTGTTCCATCTTCTGGTGACATAACAAGGAAGTGATATCCCTTCACGACTTTATGATAATGAATAGATTCCATTCCTGTCTTTTCTAAGAAACGTTTTTGTGCATCCTCTGCCGATAAACCATTCCAATAATCATGGTTTCCAAGTGAATTCATTCTCACTGCATCTTTATTGGCATATTGATTATATACTTGCATAAAACGATCATATTGCTGATTAGACCCTGAATCTGTAAAATCACCAACGATAACAAATGCGTCTTGTTTTGGCGCAAGTGTATTAAACTGTTCAATCGCTCTTTTCCAACGGAACGTATCATCTGTTCCGCTATTTTTAATATGTACGTCACTTACAACCGGAAAGACAAGTTTTTTCTCCTGCGGTTTTTCCTCTTGTTTCTTCTCTTCCGTTTGTGCGGAAGTGTTCCATGGAAACGATACAAACGCTAAAATGAAAACTGCTAATAATCCAATAAGACCTTTTACCTTCTGAAACATGTTCCTACTCACGTAAATCCTCCTCATATGTTTGATTCAGTACAAGGATTATTGTATCTAACACATATTAACCTCGTTTAAACGAATAATGAAAAATATTACATCTTTGTAAATATACAGTCAGTTTCCTGTAAAGTGCCACAACAGCTATATAAATACAAATAAAAAACGACATAAAACCTTTATTTTTAGGTGGGGGAGAGCATCCGGCCGTGCATAGAAGCGGTCAGATCCTCTTCCTGCCCCATGCCAAGTTAAAACAAAAAGAAAAAAACGAGTGCAGGTCACCTTTTGTTCTTCATAGCCGCAACTTATATGTTGGCAAATCGAAATGGAACAACTATATATCACTCATATATAGTTGTTCCATTTAAATCTCTATTAGACTAAATAGTAGATATGATGTCGATTAGCCCTACTGGAATATATAAAAGGATTTAAATTTACAATCTAGAAACAGTATTATGTGATAACCAAAAGATGTTTGGAGGATAAAAGTAGATTTTAATCATATAAATCACAATATAAAAAGATAATCTATGTTACAAAAGGTGCTTTCTGTATATGAAAGCACCTTTTAAGTCCAATACTTTTAATCAAACAAAAGTCTCATCATCTTTCACATAGACTCCGCTTTATTTTTCTTTTTCACAAACTTGAAAATGAACATTCCTATCACAATGAAACAAACAACCCCTAGTATCGGTAATGTATATTGTTCAACAATCGTACCTGCTTTTTTCCAATGAGGTCCTAATTTCAATCCTACATATACATATAGCGTTGTGAGTGGCAACATCGCTATAAATGTGTATATGCTAAATTGCCAAATGTTCATTTTGGCGATTCCACATGGAACTGAAATAAGTGTACGAACCCCTGGAATAAATCGGCCAAGAAACGCCACAGCTGGTCCATATTTTTCAAAGAAATGATCTGCTTTTTGAATCTGTTCTTCCTTTATAAAAAAGTATTTTCCATATTTCAGTAATAACGGTCGACCACCATAATAACCGAGCGCATATAGTGTTAGCGGCCCCGTCGTTCCTCCGATCGTTCCAGCTAATACTGCGAGCCAAAAATTCATATCTCCTTCGTATACCCAATATCCAACAAGCGGCAACACAATTTCTGCTGGAATAAACTCAAATGTTAATGCTAGAATTACACCGAAATAAGAAAACTGCTTTAAATACTCAATTACATCTAAAATAAACTGCTCCATTTATGAACTCCTATCCTTTATTTAAATTATATTTTTCTTGTAAGTGCTTCGGTGCCATTTTCACAATTCGTTGTAAAATAAATAAGACAACAGCAATATCATCTAATCCCCCAAAGAATAGCAAAAAATCAGGGATAATATCAAATGGAAATACGACATACCCGATTAAAAATACAATCGATAATACTTTCTTTTTCATAGCGACTTCTTTTGATGTAAAAAAGTCATATAAAAATGGACCAAATTGACGAAAATGAAGCATAAATCGAAATCGGTTTATAAACTTTTTCATTTTTCACCTCTCCTTTTTCTGCATACAAAAAGGACCTTTACCAAATATAGTAAAGGTCCTAAAAAAAACAATAAGGGGCCTTTACCATTGCTGGTAAAGGTCTCACTAACAACAAATCGTTGCCAATAAAGCCGAGGGTTTCTCCCTGTAATGACGACTTTATTGTGACAAGTTACTCCCCTTTATATACGCAATCTTATAAAATCACCTTAAAATATTTGATAGAACTTGTCAATCTTTTTTGGTTATCCTTCATTAATAGGCTGATACATACTCGCTATGGCTTGCATTTCAGAACTTGGTGCTGGTGATAGCTGATAATACCCTTTCTTCACCATATACTGCCAAATGTCATAAGCATGGTGACTACTATTTAAAAAGGTATTTTCTAAAAGCGTTCTTAACTCTGGATTCGCACACTCTAATAAAGAACCTGCACAATTAAACGCAGAAGACTTTTGATTCAATAAATATCCAGTCGCAATTGCTCGATCATTAGGTGGTTGTGCACTGACGCTTGGTGTAACGGGGGAATACTTTTGTGAAGGTGCCTCTGTATAAGAAGCTAATACTGGTTTTAATTTAGACGGCTGAAACTTTGATATATTTGGAGTTGTCTCACCTTGTATAAATTCCACCTTCAAATTATAATCTTGCACATGAAGAGGAAGATGATTCTGTAACATTTGTTTCAACTCATCATCCTGTGCTTGCTGTATATATGTAGACATCGTATTAATTGTGTTATAGTCACCCGCTATCAGTTCACTTAAGTCACGTAATTCATGCGTTGCTAATTGCATTTCTATTCCCCCTTTCTATAATTCCTTTCTAGCATCTCCTAAAAAAACAAAAATACCATATAAGAATCCACATCATTGCGAATTTTTATCCCGCATTAACGGGCAGTAAGACCCCTCCTCAAAATTCAGCGAAAGCAAAGAAATTAGATGGGGAATCAACTGCCCGTAAAAGCCCGATTGGTTCAACTAATAATTGATGTGAGGCAAAGCCCCACACCAATTAAAGTTTCACTTTATATGGTATAAATTAAAGCGGATTACACTTTGGCATCTCTAATCCAGAAGCTTGTGCTAGTTTCAATAAATAATAGCATTCTTCCCTTGCCATATGGTCTGCCATTCTTCCAGATATTAAGCTTAATACTTGATTAGATAACTCTAATTCTTCTAATTCGTGAAGAAAACGGGAGAATAGTGTTAATTCTAATGAAACATCTTTTGTAAATTTTTTTAGAGCTGGAAAAGAATGCAGTTCTGCCCGTAAGTAACCTGTCATTTCCACAGCTTTTAAATAAAACTGTTCAAAATGCTTTTCATATTCTTCACTCTTCTCTTTCAGTCGTTTCTCGACCAGATCTAATCCACCTGAAATGGCACCTGCATGACCCGCTGCATCCGTTAGCCAAGCAAGATGATAATGCAATTCATGAAAAACAGGTGGCACTTCTCCTTTTATTAAATATTCTAATACCGCTATGTACTCTTCCACTTCGTTCACCATATGGTTAATAAAAGTTGGTGTAAAATGAATGACAATTTTTCCTTCCAGTTGCTTTTGTATAATATTTAACTTAAATTTTCTAATTTCCTCTGCTACTTTATGTGCATCTTTCGCAAATGCAATCAAATTTACCGTATGAATATTACTGAGGAATCTATCAAATGTTTGGACAAAATACATCGCTTTTTGAATATCTTCACTTTCATTTTGAGCTAAAGCATCTAAAAGAAACTGCGCATGATCGCCAAGAACCTTCAACCAGAATTTATGTTCAAACAACGCGATTTCTTCATACGTACTATTCATCCGGTTAACTCCCCCCTTATCTACTCTTTCGGCGCAATTAGAATTCTATACTGGTCAGGATCATGCACAATAATACCTCTTTTCTCCGTTTTACAGCTCTCTAATTCTTGAAATGACACACAATAGAACTCTAATTTTTTTCGTACTTTTTCCATATCACAAAATGGCAAACTAAAATTTATATAAGAAGGCACTTCCTCACCGAAATCCCCGCCTTTTTCCCTATTTAAAACGAAGCAAATTCTCGTTGCACCAATATCATACCAAACGCCAGGCACATGTAATTGTGGCCGGTGTCTACTCGGCTGAAATCCCAGGATACCTTCATAAAAATATAATGTTTCCTTTAAATTTCTTACTTCTAATACAATACAATTTGTAATAGTCTCCACGTACATTTCCTCCTTGACCCTACTAGTTTTTCTATATGAGTCATAAATAACAATTATGTCTGAATACAATACATAGTGATGAATGTTTCACTTATAAAGGAGGTTTGCATTATGGACAAATTTATGAAATCTTACACACCTTACCATAGTCCAAAAGATCCTTGTCCACCGATTGGAAAGAGATTTTATTCAACCCCTCCTCATTTATATATGGGATTCCAACCAACTAATTTACCACAATTCCCTCCAAGAGACGCCTTGCAAAAAGGCACTTTATGGCCTGCTCTTTATGATTATTATGAAAGCCCCCATAAGAAAGGAAGGTGACAAGAATCGTGACTCCAACACTGCCAGATGAATATTATGAATGGATAAAAGAGTTGCAAGAACTCGATTTTGTATTAGTTGAACTTACGCTTTATCTAGATACTCATCCAGATGATGTTACAGCGATAAATCAATTTAATGATTTTTCCTATAAAAGAAGATTGCAAAAGCAAAAAATTGAAGAAAAGTATGGCCCACTCCAACAGTTTGGTAATAGCTACTCTAATGCTCCGTGGGAATGGAGTAAAGGTCCTTGGCCATGGCAAATATAAAGGAGAGAAAATATGTGGATATATGAAAAAAAATTGCAATACCCTGTAAAAGTAAGTACTTGTAATCCAGCACTTGCAAAATTATTAGTTGAGCAGTACGGTGGTGCAGATGGAGAATTGGCAGCTGCTCTCCGTTATTTAAACCAGCGCTACACGATTCCTGATCAAGTAATAGGTTTATTAACAGATATCGGTACGGAAGAATTTGCTCATCTTGAAATGATTGCAACAATGATTTATAAATTAACAAAAGACGCGACCCCTGAGCAGATGAAAGCAGCTGGACTAGATGCTCAGTACGCTAATCATGATAGTGCACTATTTTATCACAATGCAGGCGGCGTTCCGTTTACAGCCACATACATACAAGCAAAAGGTGATCCAATTGCAGACTTATATGAAGACATTGCTGCAGAAGAAAAAGCAAGAGCAACTTATCAGTGGCTCATTGATTTATCAGATGATCCTGATATAAATGATAGCCTCCGCTTTTTACGTGAGCGCGAAATCGTTCATTCCCAGCGTTTCCGCGAAGCTGTTGAAATTTTAAAAGAAGAACGCGATCGAAAAATTTATTTTTAATTTTTCCAGCTACACATATCCTATTGATATGTGTATTTTTTATTGTCCATCTATCTTTCCCTAACTTCCATACCAATGTTTTTCCAAAAAGGCATAATTATTCAACTTAACGCATTATTTTTAAAATTTTTTAAAGTTTCCTGTTGCTTTCTAGTCATCAGACGATTAAAATTATAACAGTTACTCGACAAATTATTTGAATTTTCGACAAAAAGATATTTAGGAGGATTTTCTATACATGCGTACAACTTTAAAGCCATCGCAAATTCTCTCCATTAGCTTATTGCTATTTGCAGTTTTTTTCGGCGCTGGTAATATGATTTTCCCACCACTTCTTGGGCTTTCTTCAGGAGAAAACATGTGGGTTTCTATTTCAGGATTTATTATTACAGATGTAGGTTTATCATTATTAGCAATCGTCGCCGTTGCTCTTGCAGGTGGTAGTTTTAAAAGTTTAGCGAGCCGTGTTCATCCAAAGTTTGCAGCAGTACTAGCTATCATTATCTATCTTTCCATCGGCCCACTATTTGTTATTCCACGAACTGGATCTGTTTCTTATGAAATTGGAATCGCACCACTTTTTAATGATCAATGGTACTCCATGTTACTATTTAGCTTTATTTTCTTTACGGTTGTTTACTTCTTATCATTAAACCCATCTAAATTAGTTGATCATATTGGAAAAATATTAACACCAATTTTACTTGGAGTTATTGCAGTTATGGCAACGAAGGCAATCTTTTCACCAACAGGTTCATTTGAAAATCCTGTCGGCGATTATAAAGAGATTCCATTTTTCAAAGGTTTTTTAGAAGGATTTTTAACATTAGATGCGATTGGCGCTCTCGTTTTGTCAACAATTGTCGTAAATGCGATTCGTCAAAACGGTGTAACGGAAAAAGCTTCTATCGCAAAATACACAATTATTTGCGGAAGTATCGCTGCTTTCTTTTTAACGATTGTTTATTTCTTGCTTGGCTATATCGGAGCATCGAACGGAAACCTTGGTCAATTTGAAAACGGCGGTCAGCTATTAGCAACTGTTATGTACCAATTATTTGGGACAAGCGGTAATGTTTTGCTAAGCATCGCAATTATATTTGCTTGCTTAACGACAGCTATTGGTGTAGTTAGTGCATTTGCCAACTATTTTACAAATATATTAACTAATGTCTCGTATAAAAAACTTGTATTATATGTTTGTATTTTCAGCTTTATCATTTCAAATCTAGGACTAAGCTTATTAATCAAAATTACATTACCTGTGTTAATTATTCTTTATCCAATTACAATTATTTTAATTTTTGTATCATTTATTGATAAATATACGAAGCGTAAACCATCTGTATACATCGGTGCAATGATCGCTGCATTCATCATTAGCTGCATTCACGCGCTTGATAATGTGGGAATGATGCCAGCTGCTATTACATCTATTGTAAGCACAATTCCTTTTTACAAATTAGGAATTGGTTGGATTGTCCCAGCAATTATTGGAGGTATTGTCGGATACTTTATCCCGCAGACACAAACTGAAGGTGAAGTTTCTACTAAATAAAGAAAGAAGCAAGCATTCATCAATGCTTGCTTCTTTTTCATTTTCTATCACTTAATACAGTATTTGTACAAGAACGAACGGTTAATATGTAATAACAGTTTCCTAGGCTCTTTACATCGTATGTTTAAATGTAAATAACTCTTCTTTAGGAAGTGAAATAGACTTTACTTCTTCTACTTCCTCGTCTTTGTTCATTTCTCCTAACCTTACTTTTGCTATCGCATCCTCTATACTTCGTGCAATCATATTCCCTGAAAAAATAGTAAGCCCAAAGAAAGTAATTGGTACGAGCGGGATCCATGGATGCACTGATAGAGAGCGAAAGTATACACCTATTAAACCAGACCATTCATGTGTGTAAGAATCTAACTCTTTGACCATTCCTCCAAACTGGACCGTCCCTCCAAAAAACACTTCAAGTAATCCTAAATGAAGAAAAAGAATCAACGTTTGAATAAACTGCTGCATCAATACAAGTACAAACGTCATATATAAGTGCGGAAACACATGTTTCACAACAATATGCCGCTTACTTCCTCCTAGTATACGAGCAGCGTCTATAAACTCTTCCTTTTGTAATTTCCGCACTTCATTCGCAATATAGAGAGAAATTGTAGGAAGTGCAAGCACAATAAACAATATGACTTGAAATGATGCCCTCTCAAAGAAACTAGTCGTCTCTGCTCCATTCACAAAACTAGTTGCAAACTGAAGAAAGAAATATGCAATCATAACAGTTGGAATAACTGTAAAGCTATCAAAAAACGCTTCAATTTTTGAAAACCCTCTTTTTACATAGGTTCCTAATATAACACCAAAAAAGATACCTAAAACCACCCGCATCATCGCAATAAAAGCGGATATACCAATAGTCCACTTCGCCCCTTCAATGACTAAATGTAAAAGATCATAACCTTTTCGATCTGTTCCTAATAAAAATTTTGATGAAGGCGAAAATGGTGGAGCTTCTACATTTCCTTGCGCGTCATATTGCAGCGAAACTTGGCGAATATGCCCTCCATTCCACAATGTATTCCCAATGCTAAGTCCAACTAACACGACAAGAAATAAAATACTAAACCAAAACTTTTTATCGCGCTTTATATATTTCCACATCTCTTACGCCCTCTCTTTCATCGCATCTGGAACGAAATAATGAAATGACTTAAATAGAACAAAGATCGGGATATAAATAAGTAAGATGCTCATTGTAAAAACTTCAATCGGTTGATAATTTTTAATGAATACAAAAATACCATGTGTGTTAAAAAGCCATTCTATAATATACAAATTTGATAACATAAACCAAATATTTGTTTTCGCAAAAAACAATGTACTAAGCAACACATTCCGCAATACATGACGATTTAAAATATAGAAACGATCAAATCCTTTCGCCCGTGCAAATAATACATAATCTTTTTCTAATTCTGTTTCAAAGCGAAGTAGTAACAACTTCACAAACATAATTGTAGTAGGAACACTCAAGCAAATAATTGGTAACCCCCGAATTGATTCTCCACTTAACGCAGCAATTTTGACAGGTAAAAACCCTGTCTTTTGAAAAAACCATACGACAAGAATTTGCGATCCGATAATAAGAAGAATGTCTGGGATGGACTCAAGAAAAAGCAGAAATGTTTTAATGCGCCGCTGTATATGCGAACGACTTCTCATCATCATATACACAATGCAGAAAGCTATACATAATGAAATAAAAAATGAAGCTAAAAAAAGAATCATCGTTTCTTTATAATGAATAAATAGTTGTGGAAATAACGGTCGATTCATCCCATACGTTAAGTTTGGAACATCTATCAGTTTCATAACTGACATCTTTAAAGCCTGTACATACTGTGAAAAATTAATATGTAAGCCTTCGAATAGTTTTGGAAGAGCACCTAAACAAATAATACCAATAACAGAAAGAATAAATTGCACTGTAATCTCTATTCCATTTGAAATCATCTTTCTTGTCATTTTCCCCCTTCTCTCTATACAAATTTCCATTCTATTGATACTCTGCTTTATTTTATAAATAATTTTCAGAATTGTAAATATTTTCTACAAAAAAGAATCACTAGATTATGATCCTAGTGATTCTTTTTGCACGCGTTTTTCATTTCTAACAAATGGAATATACAATAATAAGCACCCTATAAACGCAGCGATTTCTAATGAAATAATATAGTATGGATGCGGACCTAACATATCAAGTAATGAAGCTGTTTCTGGTTTATACGCCAAAAACATATAATTACCACCGGTTTTATAATTCACAAACGAAACAATTGGAATCAATATGTTTAAAAAAATCATCGTACGCTTGATTGATTGAAAAGTCGGCCTATACCCTTCTACCCATGTCATAAAGAGCGGTGCCAAAATGAGTAATACATGTGCGATGAAATATTCTATGAAGCGAAAATGCGGAAAAGCATATTGTAAGTTTGGAGTTAAAATGGCTTGTGATGCCCCAATAATCCCTGTAAAAAAGACAACTTCATATACTTTATAACTTTTTGTAATAACCATTATTGTTGCTAATACTAAACTAATGGTACATAACTCAAATGGTAATGATGTACTCAACTGAAAAATTCCAGCCTTCACTTGCCACACATCAAGTCCGATTTCACTTCCAATAAATAAAAAAGCAATTGTATATCGAACTCTTACGTTCCATTGTTGCTCACGAAGTATGTCTTGATAATGATAAAGAAAATAAACTCCTACACCGATAAGAAAAAGTATAATAACATGTTGTTTTGAATACGGAACAAATGACTCTGACGGAAATGCTCCAAAATACGCCTCCATATTCCTCACTCCTTTCCTTCATACAATATTATTGTAAGAAAGAAAAGACGCGTCAAACAATCTGCTTTTCCCCTAAACAAAAGCGCCACTCTTGTACAAATCCCCTCTCAATATATCAACCTTACAAAACTGTAATGTTATTGTAAGCTAAAACGATTTGTCATATTTTCTCTCTCTTCTATACTGAAAACAGATACAAAAACGAGCGAAAAGGTGATAAATAAATGAAAAAGAAAAATAAAGTAATCATTACTGGTTTAGTAACAATTGGAATTGCAGCAGGTTCATATTTTGCTCTTGCTGGCGGTGGCGATGTAGCGAAAGCTTACAGCAGCTATAAAGTATCAGAAAAGCAAATTGAAAATGCACAAAAATTTGGTGGCGAAGTCATTCCAAATGGTATTGAAACAATCGCATTTGATCCATCAAAAGGGACATATGAGCTAGCTGTTAAAAAAGGCGATGAAGTAAAAAAAGGACAGCTACTTTTTAAATATAATGATCCTTCCATGAAGTTAGGTGTAACAGAAGCCGAAATGCAAAAAAAACTTGCTAATAAAGAAGTAGAATTATTAAACAAACAACTAAATGCAGCAAAACAAAAATTACAAAAAGATAAAAATGCCGGTTCACCTGGGGAGATGCTAAAAGCAACAGAAACTGAAATCACACAACTTGAATCACAACTTGAAATGAAAAAATTTGAAGTTGAAAAAGCTGATCAAATGATTCAAACAAACAAAGAAAAACTCACTACACTTTCTGTAACAAGCCCAGCTGATGGCGTAATTGAAGAAATTGCAAAAAATGCGAATGAAAAAACAGGTATGAGCGGTATTACCCTTCGCACTGCCGGTCCTCTCAAAGTAAAAAGTCAGCTATCAGAATATGAATTAGCCCAAGTAAAAGTTGGGCAAGAAGTAACTGTTACATCCAAAACGGTACCAGGAAAAAAATGGACTGGTAAAGTCACAGAAATCGGTACAACACCAGTAAAGAGCATGGATGAAAACAAGACAGTATCTAACTATCAATTTATTGTTACATTAGATAATAATGAAGAATTACAAACGGGCTTCCACGTATACGTAACAAGCAAGTCTGGTGAAGCAACTGGTACAGTTGTTCCAAAAAGCAGCATTGTGAAAAAAGGCGATAAAAATGTTGTATTTATCGTGAAAGATGGTAAGGCAAAGGAACAAGCTGTTACTGTTGAATTTGAAACAGATAGCGAAGCAAAAGTGTCTGGCGTAAAAAAAGGTGACCAAATCATCTCTAAACCAGAAAAAGACTTAAAAGATGGTATGGAGGTTAACGCCCAATGATTGACTTAAGAGGCATCACGAAAGCCTTTCAAAACGGTGAAGAAACAGTTCAAATCTTACATGGTATTGATGTAACACTTAATCAAGGCGAATTCACTTCTATCATGGGGCCGTCTGGTTCTGGTAAATCAACATTAATGAATATTATCGGCTGCTTAGATAAGCCGACAAGTGGAACTTATTCGTTAGCTGGACAGAACATTTCAAACATGTCTGAAACGGAGTTAGCTCATATTCGTAATAAAGAAATCGGATTTGTATTCCAAAACTTCATGCTTCTCCCACGTCTCAATGCACTACAAAACGTAGAATTACCTCTTATCTACGCTGGAGTAGATAAAAAAGAACGACGTGAACGTGCATTAGCTGCACTAACAAAAGTAGGTCTAGCAGATCGTGCCACGCATTTGCCAAATGAATTATCTGGTGGACAAAAACAGCGTGTTGCCGTTGCTCGTGCAATTGTAAATAATCCAAAGTTCATTTTAGCTGATGAACCAACTGGTGCGCTTGATACAAAGACAAGTAAACAAATTATGGACCTCTTTTACGAATTAAACAAACAAGGCTCAACAATCATTATGATTACCCATGATCGTGAAATTGGGGAAGCGGCAGCACGCCAAATTGTAATTCGTGACGGAAATATCGTCCAAGATTGGAGAGGTTAATTTTGAACACAAACGAAAATATACGCATGGCCCTTTCCTCTATCTTCGCTCATAAAATGCGTTCTATTTTAACGATGTTGGGGATTATTATTGGGGTTAGCGCCATTATTACAATCATCTCTATTGGGGATGGAACAAATGCCAAGTTCCGTGAACAAATTGGTAAAGAAAAGAAAGATCAATTTTCAGTAAACTATACAACAGAAGATTATTCTGATATGGATGGAAAAATATCTGCAAGCATGTATGACAATGTCTCAAAAATTTCTGGTGTTCAAGATATATATCCTGATGTTAGAGGAAAAGAGAAAGTATATGCCGGAAAAAAAGAATTAGATATTGATATAACTGGTGTAAAAGGCGATTACTTTGAAGATACATCTCGCTTCAAACTTGAGCACGGCAGGTTGTTCACTGCCACTGATTTAGATAAACCTGAACATACAATCGTATTACACAAAGATGCATTTGATAAATTGTTCCCTTCTTGGGAGGAAGGTTTATATGTTGATATAAAAGGTACTCCTTATAAAGTAGTGGGTGTATATTCTATCAAAGCAATGATGGGTGGCATGGAGTTTAAAGAAGGTGCTATCTCTGCTGAAAACTGGCCTGTTCTATTTGGGAAAAATAATTATGACGGCTTAACAGTAAAAATTGCTCCAGGTCAAGATAAGCAAGCTGTGCAAGATGCAGTTGTAAAATCATTAAATGATGCGAAAAAACCAGAGCATACTGGGAAATTCAAAGTACCAAATCCACAAGACGCTTTAAAAGAGATTGATAGCTTCACAGGCATATTAAAAAGTGTATTCGGTGGTATTGCAGCAATTTCACTTTTAGTTGGTGGTATTGGTGTTATGAATATCATGCTTGTATCAGTAACAGAACGTACGCGTGAAATTGGTATCCGTAAAGCACTTGGTGCAACGCGCGGGAAAGTATTGATGCAGTTTCTCATTGAATCTTGTATCTTAACAGCATTGGGCGGATTCATTGGATTTGTGCTCGGTATTTTCTTCGCTTGGATCGTTGCAATATTCGCTGGATGGCCACTTGTTGTTTCCGTAAAATTAGGTTTAATTTCAGTAGCATTATCTATGTTAATCGGTATTCTATTCGGGTTACTGCCAGCTAATAAAGCTGCGAAACTTGATCCGATTGAATGTTTACGATATGAATAATAGAAAAAGGTTGCCCATCATAAGGCAACCTTTTTTATATTATTGAAGATTCCATACCAGCTCTCAATCTTCTCATAAACTTACTCTTACTATTCTCGTGAGCAAAGGCATGTTTAGGAACAATATTTGCACTCATCGAGCTAACATAAATAAAAATGTATGCCTCATTTTCTTCTACCTTCTCGATTCCTTTCCAATTTAGCTTTGTCTCTCCACCATTATTTGTTTCAATAATCCCCTCATCCGTTATTTGTACATTGTGCTTACCTATTAAATTGTCATAGCTTCCTTCCCGAAGCATTTTCTTAATATTTCTCTCAATAAGTTTATAGAAACACTTAGGATAAAACACGATCCATATAACCCCTGCTAGTAAAAAAATAAAAGGTAAATCCATCGATTTATAATCTGGTGGTCCAAATAAAAAAACACTAAGTGGAACAGCAAACAGAATAATAGCTACAATATAATGCTGAAGAACTAAAGAGCGCTTTACCATTTTAGAATGCCTTGCATAATGTAGATTAAATGCAATAAAATCTTGTTCTGTTAACGTATATTCTACCTGCATTTTTCGCCCTCCATCTCTAACTAAAACTCCCCTATATTGTATCATTTATCCATTTTAATTCCTCTATTTTTTTCACATCAAAGAAGCCACCATATTCATGATGGATTCTTACATAAACATATTATTTTGTTAACACAAATCTAAACTTATCCCAAGCTTGTAAATAATCTAATAAGAAGATTTCTTTGTCCACAACACGGCCAACTACGTTTGTTTTTCCTGTGTTCACCATATCTTTTAAGGCAATCTGCAATTCTCCTTTATATTGACCATATTGTTCGTTATCAATAAGAAGGTCTCCGCGTCTAATTGGTCTTGTATTATGAGGTTTAAACTCTTCTTTTTTATATTTCACACGGCTTTGTGTTGAACGAATCATATATTCAGATACATCCCCGCGGTAGAAATGTGGTTCTTCTAATACAATTTTTCTTTCTAAATCAGTTGTTGTTTCATAAATTTCTACATCAAACGTTTGCTTTTCTTTATTTACTTCTCCGAGCGCCTTTAATTCTTCTTCTGATGCATATGCATTCGCAATGATTACATCATCAATCAATTCTGTTGCAAATAAATGTTTCGCCTGCGTTGTCATTGGCAATTCACGATGTTGTTCGATTGTACATAATCCTTCAGTTACCGGCCATGGACCATATGTCGCATCAAATGATGTAATAAAGGCAGCAGTTCTCATGCCGTAATCTTTAAATTGTTTTGAGCATTTCATAAAATGATCATAAGAAATACCAGAATAACGATGTGGGTAAAAATTATGACAACCAATTAAATTTTCACAGTTCGGGCGATGACTCATAATATTATCAACATATTTCGTACCGTTACTCATATTAATCTCAATTTTTAATCCATATGGGTTATATGTCATAATGGATTCTTCTAATCCTGAAAAACCAACATCTAGACGAATACCATATGCACCTAATTCATGGAAGAATGAAAGGTCGTTATAAGAAATACCAAGTTGTTCAAAAACAGCTGGACTAATATCAACGAGTACTTGGAAACCTAATTCATTCGCATGCGAAATCGTTTCCTTAAATTCTTTAACAATGTTCTCTTTTTCTCCATCCACTGATAATAAACATGTGAATACACGTGTAAAACCATATTGATGTGCTAATGTTAAATATTCCTTATCTTTCTCTACTGTAGAATGTTCTGGATAAATAGAAATACCTAGTCGTCTCATGCATATACGCCTCTTTCTTCATCATCATTTTGTAAACCCTTTCAAACATATATAATAAAGTAGTAGAAATCCCCTTCTACTTTACTATCCGTTTGAATCTGCTTTCTTTTCAGAAAAAACATCTCTATCAATCTTAACAACTAGCAGACTATACATCTATACTTTACCTTTTTTAAGAGCATTTGTGTATCATTTACACGAATTTGTAAATTTTTTCTCCCAAAAAATTGTTACATCATTTTAGTTCACCTTTCTTGACTGTTACATTGACCTCTACATATACTCGAAAGAACAGAGAAAAATATTTAGGGGATGAATATATGGGAGAAGCAGCACTCGTAAAACGAGAACCATTATGGACAAAAGAATTTATTGCGCTCATTTTAGCAAACTTATGTATGTTTTTAGGCTTTCAAATGTTAATTCCAACATTACCTGTTTACGTGAAAGAAATTGGTGGCACGAGTTCAAACATCGGATTTGTTGTTGGAATGTTTACTGTGGCAGCTTTAATTATTCGGCCGCTCACTGGAAATGCACTACAAAAATTTAGTAAAAAGCTAATTTTAATGACTGGTACTGCAATTTGCCTACTAGCGATGGGCAGCTACCTATTTGCCTCTACTATCTTCCTCCTTCTTGCTGTTCGCATTTTACACGGAGCTGGTTTTGGTATTACAACCACAACATATGGAACTGTAGTCTCCTATTTAATTCCTGCAGCCCGCCGTGGTGAAGGTATGGGATATTTCGGTCTCTCTGGAACGATCGCTATGGCACTTGGTCCTCTTATCGGACTCTGGCTTATGCAAACTTATAACTTTACGATTCTTTTTTTATGTGCACTATCTTGCACAGTCGTTTCATTAATATTAACAAAGCTACTCAAAATTCAAACTACTGAGAAACCAATTCAACAAACACACGAAACGTTTTTAGATGGATTTATCGAAAGAAAAGCTTTACTTCCTTCATTATTAATATTGTGTATTACATTAATGTACGGAGGAATTGGAAGCTTTATCACGTTATTTGCTACGCAAGTCGGTATCGCTGATATTAGCCTTTTCTTCTTATTTAACGCCCTTGCCATCGCTGTAACACGTCCCTTCTCAGGAAGACTATACGATGTAAAAGGCCATGCATTTGTTATTATTCCCGGTGTTATCTTAACATTTACAGGAATTATTCTGTTATCGTATACAACAACAATACCAAGTTTAATCATTGCAGCAAGCTGTTACGGAAGTGGATTCGGCGCTATTCAGCCGGCCTTACAAGCATGGATGATTGACCGTGTAGCTCCGCATCGCCGCGGCGTTGCTACCGCAACATTCTTCTCGGCATTTGACCTCGGCATTGGGGCAGGAGCCATTATTTTCGGATTCATCGCACACTTTACAGACTATGCAACTGTATATCGTTATTCTTCTGTATTACTTATCGCGTTTCTCTTTATTTACATTACAAATGTACGAAAACAAAAACAGATGGATAAAAAGAATGAAAAAGCTGCTGGATAACCCAGCAGCTTTTTTCTAACCCTTATCTATCTCGATGATACTTTAAATTTGTTGTTACATTGTCTCCAAAATAAGTCTCAGATTCATACTCTCCAGAAGCAACTATTTTAGTTGTTAACAACACTTTATTTCCAGCTAATTGAATGTTTGCCTTTTGCAATACATTACTTCTTATATTTGTAAATGTAAAAGTCCCAACACCATTATTATCAAACGTAACAATAGCTCCGCATAAAATGAATATTATTATTAACACAGTAGATGCATATTTCATTATTTTCTCCACGCCTATACTTAATTCTGAATTTGATTATATCCTCTTTATTTGGATATATATTATCCTCTCATATTATATAGTTCTAAGACACTATTTACTTCGCATATTTTTTTACGTTAAACAAAAAGTATACAAAGGACTTCCAAATCAAATGTTATTTCTTTACAATACAACCCTATATAACGCATTAAAACCAATTAAATCCAGGGGTTTCTTTAAATAAATGTAAACTTTTTATCCCTTTGTAAATTTAATGTAAAGTTTACATTGATATCATTTACACCACCTCAAATTTTAGTTAATAATTACACCGTACATGAAATTTTAAGGAGTGAAATGCGTGGAATTTAATGTTCAAGACATGATCTTCCAGTTTATTGGTGGATTAGGTATTTTCTTATTTGGGATTAAGTACATGGGGGACGGTCTGCAACAAGCAGCTGGTGATCGCCTACGTGACATTCTCGATCGTTTTACAACTAACCCACTTATGGGCGTACTAGCAGGTATGTTAGTTACCGTACTGATTCAATCTAGCTCAGGAACAACCGCTTTAACAGTTGGACTTGTAAGTGCTGGATTTATGACACTAAGACAAGCAATTGGTGTTATTATGGGTGCTAACATTGGTACGACCGTTACAGCATTTATTATCGGAATTAAAATCGGAGAATATGCTCTTCCAATTATGGCAGTTGGAGCAATCTTACTATTCTTCTTTAAAAATAAAAAAGTACAATCTCTTGGACAAGTCGTATTCGGATTTGGTATGTTATTCTTCGGTTTAGAATTAATGAGCACAGGTATGAAGCCACTACGCTCTTTAGAATCATTCCAAGAATTAACTGTTAGTATGAGTAACAGCCCAGTCCTAGGAGTTATCGTAGGTACAATTTTTACATTAATTGTACAAAGCTCAAGTGCAACAATTGGAATCTTACAAGAATTATTCGGCCAAGGTGCAATCGATTTAAAAGCTGCTCTACCTGTACTGTTTGGTGATAATATCGGAACAACAATTACCGCTGTATTAGCAGCGATTGGTACTTCTATTGCAGCAAGGCGCGCAGCATTAGTACACGTTATCTTTAACATAGTTGGTACCATCATCTTTACAATTTTATTAGTACCATTTACAAACTTAATTCAATATTTCCAAACATCGTTACACTTAAATCCAGAAATGACAATTGCTGTTGCGCATGGAACATTCAACGTAACGAATGCGATTATTCAGTTTCCATTCATTGCAGTGTTAGCGTGGATTGTAACAAAAATTATTCGCGGAGAAGATGCCGCTATTGACTTTAAACCGCAGCATTTAAATCCAATCTTTATTGAACAATCTCCTGCTATCGCCTTAACAGAGGCACAAAAAGAGATTATTCGTATGGCAGAGTTCTCATTACATGGCCTAAAAGAAGCAACTCAATTTTTAAATACAAAAGAAAAGAAACATGCTGATATGGCAACTCAACTAGAGGGTGCTATTAACAACTTAGATAGAAAAATTACGGAGTATTTAGTGCTACTTTCTGAAAAACCACTTTCACCAATGGATTCCGAAAAACATTCTGTCTTAGCGTCTGTTGTCGGAGATATTGAACGCGTTGGCGACCATGTAGAAAACGTTGTAGAACTTGTGGACTCCCAAATTTCTAACCGTGTCACACTATCAGATGAAGCAATGGCGGAACTAAATGAAATGCTTGAACTAACAATTTCAACATTACAAGATGCAATTGGAGCTTTAACAAACTTCGACACTGAACTTGCACAAACGGTCATTACGAAAGAACGTAAAATTGACCAAATGGAACGTGTATTACGTAAGCGCCACGTGCTACGCCTGAATGAACGTAGTTGCTCAGGTGATGCAAGCATCATCTTTATTGATATGGTAAGTAATTTAGAGCGTATCGGTGATCACGCTGTAAATATTGCAGATGGAGTTTTAGGGGAACAAGGAAAAGTTGCATTAAAACAAACACTATAATACAAATTGAAAAAACTGATATAAAATCTTTCTTTTTTGGTGAGAAAGAGCGTCCGTCCTTGCATAGAAGCGGTCAGGGTCTTTTTTAGCCCCATGACGAGTGAAAACAAAGAGAGAAAACGAGTACAGGTCTCCTTTTGTTTTCATAGCAGCGACTTATATGCCAACAAATCAAAATGGATTTAATCGAGTAGAAGACATGGCAATCCCATGTCTTCTATCACTTTATAATTGATTTTTTTCCTTTTCATTTATAAGAATTGCTCGAAATGATGTATGATTTATTATGTCTATCTCCTTTACTCCTAACAAACAGTTTTTTCACTTCATTATATAAGGCCTATAGAAGAATGTAATATAATCTTCCTCTTGAACATATTTCAACAAATCTTACTTCTTTATTATTTTTTCATAATATGTATTTCTATTTCTAATACGACAAATTATAATTGTTCTATTGCTTATTCTCCTAAAATTCACTTTACGAAAGGCGGAAAAATCTGACTTTTCGTGAAATAAATCGGATTTTAGCGAAATGTAAATGATTTGTAATGTTCTTTTTCGCTAACATTCATTATAATTAGGTGATATGAGTATCGTATTTCAATCCAAATGAAGGAGTATATGAAATGGATCAAAACCCATCTTTGCAAGAAAATACACGAAATAATAAGAAAAAAGGAAAGAAAAAAACAAAAATCATTCTAAGTGCTCTCTTATTATTTTTAATAGTAGGAGGCGGTTATACTTGGTTTTTAGTAAATAAAGCATCCTCTGCTGTTTTTAATGCCGCCCACGATTTAGCACGCGGTGATAAATCAGATTTACGTGATAAAGCAGTTAAACCTATTTCTAACAATGTATCTGTATTAATCATGGGCGTTGATGAAAGCGATGTCCGTGGCAAAGAATACGGTGCTGCTATAAGAACAGATGCAATGTTACTTGCAACTTTTAATAAAGATAGTAAAACTGTAAAACTTTTAAGTATTCCACGAGACACATATACTTATATCCCAATAGAAAAGAAAATGGATAAAATTACGCATGCACATGCATTTGGTTCGGCTAAAAATGGAAAAGCTGGTGGCCCGCAAGCTAGTATTGATGCGGTAGAAGATTTACTCCACGTTCCTGTTGATTACTTTGTAAAATTCAACTTTAAATCATTTATAAAAATTGTGGATGATTTAGGTGGTATTGAAGTAGACGTTCCTGTTGAATTTACTGAACAAGATAGTAACGATAATGCAGGTGCAATCCACTTGAAAAAAGGCGTTCAAAAATTAAACGGTGAAGAAGCTCTTGCTCTTGCTAGAACACGCCATATTGATAGTGATGCAATGCGTGGTCAACGTCAACAACTTGTTATCGAAGCCATTCTGAAAAAACTAACAAACATTGATTCTGTAACAAAAGTTGGAAATATTATTGATCACATTAATGGACAATTCGTTACAAACTTAACATTCGATGATATGTTATCATTCTATAAATACGGTTCAGATTCTTCACTTGAAAAATTACAAATTAATGGTAAAGATTGTTATATGTCAGCTGGTGATAAAGAATGCGGTCGTGCAAGTGATGGTGGTACGTATTATTATGTACCAGTAGAAAAAGATTTAGACGATTTAACAAAACAACTTCGTACTCATCTTGGACTATCTGAGTATAAGAAAGTTGATTCTGATGATAAAGAGAACAAGAAAAAAACAAGCTCTGAGAAAACAAAAGATACGAAACAAGATAACGATAATCGTCAAAATTCTACTAACCAAAAAAGTAACAATGACGATGAAAACGTAAAGACCAAAACATCATCGAATGAGAAAACAAAAGATACAAATCACGATAGCGATAATCGTCAAAATTCTACTAACCAAAAAAGTAACAATAACGATGAAAACGTAGAGACCAAAACATCATCGAATGAGAAAACAAAAGATACAAATCACGATAACGATAATCGTCAAAATTCTACTAACCAAAAAAATAACAATAACGATGAAGACACAGAGACAACATCGAATAAAAATTAATAAAAAACCCAGCTCTATAGAGATAGAGCTGGGTTTTTATACACCCTAATATAATTTTGAAAACAACAAAAATTCTAATTTTTTTAACTATCAATTTCAATATCTTTAAATTATAATAAAAGGTAGAGTTATATTCTAATTAACAGGAGGCACAAACATATGAAAGCCGCAGTAAAGCATAACGTTTCAGACTTTAAAGATTATCTACAATCCAATGAAATACATATGGAAGAAAACATAGATGAGAATGATGGCTCTGTATTTTTTTCAGTAAACTTAGAAACAGAGAGTGGTGCAAAAGTTCGTCTTATCGCTGCCTTTCATAACGAACATCCTACTGTCGATATATATTGCTTCAATCTCGCTCAAGTTCCTGATTCAGCTAAGAAAAGCGAAATATTGCATTTAATCAACGAACTAAATACAGCATATAGATTCGCAAAATTCACAATTAGTAACAGCGACTCCATTGATATTTCAACTTCCCTTGTATTTACAGAACCATACTTTAACCCTGCCCTTGTATTTGAGCATACTAGACTATTATATAAAGCTGCAAATGATGAATATGAAAGATTAATGAAACTTATTTGGGCTTAATAACTTGAACGCCACTGGTTCTCCAGTGGCGTTCTTACATTCTTTCTATACTAGCCTTCTTCTTAAAATATCTATCCAGTAATATCTGGTAATACACTTCCCAAAAATCATATTACAATGCGATATCCATCCAAATTTTAATAGATGTTGAAACAATCAATATCGCTAATATCCACTGCAATATTTTTTGATTTAACCTCTTCCCTACACTTGCTCCAAGCGGTGAAGCAATTAAACTTGCAATCGCGATCATTATAGACGGCAGTACTACCACTTGTCCTGTAGTTACTTTTCCAATTGTAATCCCGATAGATGAAATAAAAGTAATTGCTAATGAAGTTGCAATTGTCATATGTGTAGGGATTTTAAGAATGACAAGCATAATTGGCACAAGTAGAAATGCACCACCTGCTCCAACAATACCAGAAGAAGTACCTACGATAAATGCTAAAACACTAGCTAATCCTTTATTATACGTCAATGCTTCTAAAGGAAGCTCGCTGCGATTTTTTTTCGGAATAAACATCATAATAGCTGCTATCGTAGCTAAAATAGCATATACAATATTAACTTGCCCTGCATCTAATACTCTTGAACCTAGACTCCCGACAAAACTTCCCACTAAAATACTCGTTCCCATATATAATACCAATGTTTTATTTATATAACCGCTTTTCCGATAAACCCATACACCTGCAAATGCTGCGAAAAACACTTGAATAGCTGTAATACCACTTACTTCATGTACCGTATAACCAGTAAACCCTAATAGCACAGGAATATATAAAATCATCGGATAATTAATAATAGCACCGCCAATACCAACCATTCCTGATATAAATGAACCAGCAAAACCAATAAGAAAGATTACAATCATAAAACTGAAGCTCATCTTTATTTTTCCCCCTTCTAAAAAGAAGGCATTCTTTAATTACCTTTAAATAAATAGATTCACATTCCCATCAGAAGCATCTGCTAGATAAGCTGCCACACCAGCGAATTCAACATCTTCCATAATCTCTTCTTCTTTTAGTCCTAATAAATCAACTGTCATTTGACAAGCTACAAGCTTAACACCTTGCTCTTTTGCCATACCAATTAAATCTGGAAGCGGCATAGCATTGTGCTTTTTCATAACATGCTTAATCATTTGAGGGCCCATACCGGCAAAATTCATTTTAGATAATCCCATCTTATTTGCACCGCGAGGCATCATCTTTCCAAACATTTTCTCTAAGAAGTTTTTCTTTACTTTTACATATTCATCTTTTCGAAGTGCATTTAACCCCCAAAACGTATGGAAAATAGTCACCTCTTGCTCATACGCCGCTGCACCATTGGCAATAATATAAGCTGCCATCACCTTATCGTAATCTCCACTAAACAAAACAATCGTTGTTTTTTTCTTTTTCTCCATGTTAACTCCCCACCTCAATATACCTATGCGGGTATTTTGTGAAATATACAAAAGCCTTTATTTATAAAAGAACCCTGCGTGTACTCCGTATTATTCTATTTTACCTTCCCAATCTAACATACCACCAGTCATATTTATAACTCCAAAACCATAGCTTTCTAAAAACTGAACAGCTCGTGAACTTCTCCCACCAGAGCGACACACCATAATATACTCTTTGTTTTTATCTAATTCATGCATGCGAAATTCCAACAGGCCAAGTGGAATATGAATAGCTCCCGGAATTTTCCCTTCCATCACCTCTTCCACTTCACGAACATCAATAACGTGTAATACTTCATGATTCATCAATTTATTTTCTAATTCTTTTGCTGTCATTTCTTTCATTTTTCATTTCCTCCTTAATTCCAAGCATTCATACCACCTGAGACATTCGTAATATGTTGAAAGCCTAATTTTTTTAACATTTTTGTTGCTTGTTTACTTCTCATTCCACTTTGACAAATTACAATTACTTCTTTGTTTTTATCTAAATGACTCGCTTTTTGTGCTAACTCATTTAATGGGATATTCTGAAACCCTTGAATATGATTCCCTCTAAATTCACCAAGTGTACGAACATCAATAAATTGTTTATTTTTTTATTCATCTCCGTCTTTAGTTCTTTCCCGTTTATATTTTTAACTCCTTTAACCGGTAAAAAGCGAGAAATGATAAACCAAGCAACAAGTATAGTTAAAACAATATTGAATACTACATTTGCACTCATACACCATCTCCTCCAATCTTTCTCTATACAATTCGTATCCGTAGAGCAGGTCTTTTTGTTTTACGCCTTTTTAATCCAGAACTTCAGTACACCATTTTCTTCCGTATGCTGTAGTACTTCGTGTCCACCTGTTTTTGACCAAGCTGGAATATCCTTTATTGCACCTTTATCTGTTAAATGAACCTCTAGCACTTCTCCAGATTGTAAAGCTTCCATAGCTTTTTTTGTTCTTACGATTGGCATTGGGCATGCTAAGCCTTTCACATCTAATACTTGTTTTGCATTCATATTCTATACCTCCAACATATTTTTTTATTATTAATCGTGCACCGCACAGCGGTTTGGACCAATTTCCATTTCACGCTCTTCTTCTACACTTGGATTGATTTTCCCCATATTCGTCTGACGAATATCTTGATATGCATTCGGCTGTGGCGGTAAATTTTCTGTAACTGTTTTTCGAAACTCCAACTCATCTTCAATATTTAATCCTGCATTTCGTTTAAATAGATCTTTCAATTTTGCACGAACCCGCCCTTGCTCATCCAATTCGCTTACTTTCGAATAATGCGCTGGTAAAACAATCAAATCTTGAGATAATGTTTTATAACGTTTATATAAAGTGTTACGCAAATCACTTACCCAGTCTTCCGCTTTGCCCGCAAGATCCGGACGACCAATAGAATCTACAAATAAAATGTCACCTGATAGAAGATAAACATCATCTACAATGAATGATGTACTTCCAATTGTATGACCTGGTGAATAGATCGTCTCAATAGCAATTTTTGTTTCTCCCACCTGAATGACAATCCCTTCAACAAGTGGCTCATAAGAAAAAACAACTTCTTCAGCATCTTTTGGCGGTAACCAATACGTACCTTTCACCTTCTGTGCTAACTTACGACCACCAGAAATATGATCGGCATGTAAATGTGTATCCATAACGTTTGTAATCATAGCACCTTGTTCTTTTGCAAACTCCTCATATGCTTCAATTGTTCGTATAGAATCAATGACTACAGCTTCCCCATTTGAAATAACCATATAGGACAAACATCCTTTTCCAAGACGGTTAAATTGATACACGCTGCCACCATCTTTTAAATCCCCTACTTTAATCGGCTTCACATATTCACTCCAAGCTTTCATACCACCAGCTAAATAATAAACATTTTTCAAACCAGCCTCTATAAGTTGCTCAGCAACAAACTTGGAAGAGCCTTCTTTCGCACATACAACAAGAATATCTTTTTCCTTTGGCAACTCTTCCAAGATGCTTTCTACGCCTTCTAACAAATCAAAGTATGGTTTATTAATAGAAGAAACTTGTTTCCCTTCAATTTTCCAATCCATATAATCCACTTCATTACGAACATCTAAAATAAATAATTCTCCAAATAAAACTTTCTCAGCAATATCTTTCGCTTGTAATCCTATAGCACCCACTACCTTACCCCCTATGGTATAAATTTTGTTAAAAAAATTAAAAGTTAACTGCCCTACTCAAATTTTTTCTTATTCTTTTTCTGTAGTAGCTTACCACTACATCACTCAATATACATATACCTGTACGGGTATGTTGAAATGCTTTTTAAAATCTGTCAACACATTCGTTTGACAGATTATCTGCTTTTCACAAGCAGTTGTACAGCCTCTTTAATTAAATCTTCATTTGATGTATCGCCTTTTTCAAATTGTTCTCGCAAACAGTTTTCCAAGTTCGTTCCTACAATTAATCCAATTGTGCGATCCATAGCAGAGCGAGATGCTGTTAATTGTGTAATAACCTCTTTACAATCTTTTTCTTCTTCAATCATTCGAAGTACACCGCGAATTTGTCCTTCAATTCGCTTCAACCTATTTTTAATATCTTGATTATATTCCAACGTGCTATCACCTCAATACTTTAATAGACATGCTTTATCTAAAAAAAATGTCTACTGCACCAGATTGTAGTAAAATTCTTACTTGAATTTACAACCTCATCATATACCCTTCAGGGTATTTTGTAAAGCCATATTTTTATATTTAAAATTAATTCCTACTATATTACCTTATATTATTAGCCACAGCCCCTAATATATTAATATACAATGCAGTTTGGTAAAGCAGTTGCATACAATTTAAAACCACCATCTACATTCTTCACCTTATATCCTTTTTCCATTAACATACGTGCAGCAACATAGCCTCTCATACCTAGCTGGCATGTAATATATATTTCTTCATTTACTGGAATTTCATCCAATCTTTCACGTAATTCATCTAATGGAATATTAACTGATCCCTTAATCATCCCTTGTTTCAATTCATTTGGTTCACGAACATCAATTAAATATCCACCTTTTTGGGCAATATGATTAATTTCATGCCACTGCACTGTATCTACAAGCCCTTCAATCATATTACTTGCAACATACCCCACCATGTTTACTGGGTCTTTTGCAGAAGAATACGGCGGTGCGTATGCTAATTCTAAATCTGGTAAATCCATTACCTTTAGCTTAGCTTTCATTGCCGTCGCAATTACATCAATTCGTTTATCTACACCGTCACGCCCAACAGCTTGTGCACCATAGATTTCTCCTGATTCTTTATTAAAAAGCAATTTTAATAAAATTGGATATGCATTTGGATAATAACCCGCATGAGAATTCGCCTGTACATGCACTACCTCATAGGGTATATTTAAACGCTGCAATACCTTTTCATTTACTCCTGTTGAAGCAACCGTTAATTCAAATACTTTTGCAATTGATGTTCCCATCGTCCCTTTGTATACAGACTCTGTATGCCCATGAATGATATCCGCTAATAGACGACCTTGCCGATTTGCTGGCCATGCTAATGGAATCATTGTCTCTGTTTCTGTTACAAAATCTTTTACTTCAATCGCATCACCAATGGCATAAATAGATGAATCAGACGTTTGTAGTTTTTCATTTACTTTAATTGTCCCGCGTACTCCAAGTTCTAGTCCTGCTTCTTTTGCCAAGCTACTCTCTGGCTGGACACCGATAGACAGAATTACCATATCAGTATTGATTTTCGAACCACTTTTTAAGCGTACGACTGCTCCGCCTTCTTCAAAAGTATCTACTCCATCTTCTAAAATGAGCTGAACACCATGCTTTTTCATATGTTCGTGTACATATGCTGCCATTTCATAATCAATTGGCGGCATTACTTGATTTGCCATCTCAACAAGCGTCACATCAATTCCTTTTTCTCTCAAGTTTTCTGCCATTTCAACACCAATAAATCCTCCCCCAATAACAGTAGCATGACGTGGTTTCTTCTCATCAATATACCCTTTAATGCGATCTGTATCTGGTACATTTCGTAATGTAAACAACGTTTTTGCTGTTTCAATTCCTGGAATAGGCGGTACAATTGGTTTAGATCCTGGTGAAAGAATTAAAATATCATAAGACTCTTCGTATGTTTCATTTGTCATTACATTTTTCACAACAATTGTTTTTTCTTCCTTATTAATTTTTATCACTTCACTTAAAACACGAATATCTAAATGAAATCGCTTTGACATCTTTTCAACAGTTTGCACTAACAACCTCTGTCTCTCTTGAATCACACCACCAATGTAATATGGTAACCCACAGTTTGCAAACGAAATATATTCGCCTCGCTCGAACATAATAATTTCATCCTCTTCACTTAAACGACGAAGACGTGCTGCTACTGATGCTCCTCCTGCAACTCCACCGACTACAACAATTTTTTTGCTCATCTTTTCATAACCTCCACGATTATTTTCATTTAACTTTTCTTCTTTTTACTTACTACATATAAATATACAGGACATTAAATTACATATACCCGTATAGGTATATAATAAACACAAAAAAATATAATGACAATATATAAAGCTCAAACTTTATACTTGTTCGCAAAATTGAAACAAGCTTGGTATGAAAAAAGCCACTGGTTTCCCAGCGACTTCACACATATTTCTATCATAAAATCATACTACGCTTGCTTTTAGCTTCGCAAATTCGTTTGAAATAACATCATTTATTTTAAGTAAAATATAGAACAAGAGCTCAGATTATTTCTAAGCTCCTACTATTGCTACTAGACTCTTTTTTATTCCACTACAGCCCCAAGTTATTTTATTTATTGTATAGCTCCATAATTCTGTTCACAATCAACTCAGCAGTATTTTCTTCTGGTGGCATTAATAAGTTTGTAGTTGGTCCATACACTACAGGATTCAATTCCACTTCATATCCTCCATATGTATATTCCTCTTTTGTTGGTAAATAACCAAGATAGCCATTCGTATATCCACCAAAAAAAGCTAGTTCATTGTTTAGATTTTCTTTAATAGCTAGAGCTGTTTCTGAGAAAGGTTCCATCGGTATTCCAGAAAATGATCCATCATTGATCCGAAACAATTGAATTTCCAAATCAATTGTTAACTGTTTAATATTTTCTTTATGCTTAGCTACAACGACTTTAAGCCAGTCATCAGTATTAACCCCCCACTGCTTTTCAGCTAGTAGTGCCATTCTTTTTATCTCTTCAGGTTCAGGAATTTCCTTTAATTTCATTTGTAGTGTAGTTGAAATAATTTTCAACTTCGAAATGGGGTTATAAGTAATTGTTGGCAACATGGTTAGGACGTTTCCACTCAATATGTAAGCCATTTGCTTTAATGCATCCTCTGAACCACGATATTTTGCATTAATGTTTCCAGCTGCCCCTTGGACAATTGCTACAGGGCAGTTAAGCGTCCGTTCAAGAATCTCCCTTGTCACGCCTGGGTAATCTGCTGATAACCTATCACTATCTGACTTTAATACGTTAGGATGTGCAGTGCAAAAGACAATGATTCCCGTTAAGTTCTTTGTTTTATCGTTTCTAATTGCTAAAACGCCAATTCGTTTATCTACAACACCATTTATGTTTATACCCATCTTTACTTTTCCGTCAGATGTTCTTTCTCTTCGATTTACTCCTATTTCACCCGTAGTTACATTCCACCCCACCTCTGATAATTGCATATTATCATTCGCAATAACGGATCCTTTAATTACATTAGTGATTAAAATCGTTTTATAAGACTTTACTAAACTATCATTGCCGACTGTTTCGGGACCAGAATGGGTATGAGTATAAACAACCGTTATGTTTTCAAATGAAACATTCAGCTCATTTGCTACTTGTTCTCGAATGATTATTGTATCTTCTATTAGCATTCCTATATTATCAATGCTAATAAATACCGCCTTTGTTTGATTATTTTCAAACACATATATTGTTGCATAAATGCGTTCTTCAATATTACTAATTCCCGTTTCCCTATGATATCCAATAAAATCAATACCTAAAGGAGGTGTAATATCCACCTTACATACCCCTACTTTACTCATTTGAACCTCTCCAGTCATCTATGTAATTTTTATATCTCACTCCGCTAAACTCCCCTTTAAATAAAAAAGCCCCATCTAAACAGACAACAATATTATTACATATAAATTTGATTTTTTCATTAAATTACCAATTCAAAAAAAGCCGCTGATCCCAGCGGCTTTACACGTATTTCCGATGCACCATCTTCCCATCATATGAGAAGACAACACCTTTATTCTCAACATTAGATTCCATATGCACCGTTCTTCCCCATAACTGATGAATGTACGGCAGTACTTTCTCTAAGTATTTTAAATCAAGCTCAATTCCTTCATAACAATGCTTAATATATAATTCCCCATTTTTCAAATAATCCCCATCTTCCACCACTAAATATGGAAATCCGCCATTTGTTCTCATATTAACAAGCTGATCACGAACATGTTCCCACTCTTTATCAATTACCTTATACTCTTTTCCTTGGCGCTGGAATAAGTACATATCTTCTCTCATAACCAATTCTTTATTTAAGTAATTCCTTAAGAAGGATACATCCCATTCAATTTCTCGCACTTCAAAGATTTTTTCACGGCCTGATCCAGGTTTTACACCACGACGTTTCATTTCTTCAGTTGGATTATTATAACGTTCTTCAATATCTTCGAACATTTTAATGCCAAGGTAGTATGGGTTAATGCTTGTTTTTGATGGTTGAACTACCCCAGCGTTAAGCTTCGCAAATTCAATTGCCTCATCAGATGTTAAGTCCATTTCGCGAAGGATACGTTGATGCCAGTACGAAGCCCAGCCTTCGTTCATGATTTTCGTTTCTAGTTGCGGCCAGAAATACAACATTTCTTCTCGCATCATTGTTAAGATATCGCGTTGCCACTCATCTAGCTCCCTACTATATTCTTCAATAAAGAGCAGCAAATCTTTCTCTGGCTGCGGCGGGATTTTCTTTTTCTTCCGCATATTTGGTCGTTCTCGTTTTTTATTTCTATCATCTAAATTCCACAAATCATCATACTGTGAAACTCGTTTCTTTTCTACTTCTTCCTCTTCTAAGTCATCTATGCTCCAAGCTAGCTTCGGCCGCATAAGCGATGGATCAATATGTTCTTGAATGGCCAAAACAGCATCTAAAAACGTTTCTACCTCTTCTTTTCCATATTTATGTTCATATGCTTTAATTCGTTCTGCTGTCGCTGCCATACTTTCAACCATATCGCGCTTTGTATTTGAGAAGCGGATATTATTTTTAAAGAAATCGCAGTGTGCTAATACGTGTGCTACAATCAATTTATTTTGAATCAATGCATTTGTATCGAGTAAAAATGCATAACATGGGTCAGAGTTGATGACAAGCTCATATATTTTACTAAGTCCCAAATCGTAATGTAGCTTCATTTTGAAGAATTGTTTCCCAAAACTCCAATGTGAAAACCGCGTCGGCATGCCATAAGCACCAAATGTATAAATAATTTCCGCTGGGCATACTTCATAGCGCATCGGATAAAAATCCAGCCCAAATCCAGTTGCAATTTCAGTAATTTCAGCGATTGCATATTGTAGTGCTTTATCATCACTAGTTCTCATTATTTTCCCTCCTTACACTTTCCCTTAAGAAAGTGTATGAAGGAAAACAAGCTTTCATGAAGACTAAACACATCAAAACAAAAATACTATACAAATAAGAAGAACCTTTCTTCTCTACATTTTATGCAGGATTTTATATTTGCAGAAAGAATAATTGAGATATATGGAATTTTAGCATTACGCTCTAAGGAGTCGATTATATGAAGTGGACTGTTCACCGTGATCGAGGATTTCTATACATAGTTTTTGGCTTAGGCCTATTACCAAATCTACTTTTAGCACTCCCACTATGGCTAGATCCTACGTTAACTTCCGTTGATTTTATTATTTTTCTTTCCTTTATTGCAGTTTTTAATGTCTTTTGGTTTTGGATCATGTTTGATATTCGATATGAAATTAGAGAGAAGACCCTCTATGCACGTTGCGGTCCTTTTCGATGTAATATTCCTTACGAAGATATTATAAGAGTCAATAAGACGAATGATATGCTTATGGGATTTCGCCTATCCGCATCTCTAGAAGGTATCGAAATTCACTATCCTAAAAAGAAGTTTTTTAGCAGTGTAAAACTTTCACCTCAAAATGAAGATGCATTTATAGCACTATTACAAGAAAAATGTCCTCAGTTACAAAACAATTCAATTACAAAAGAGAACTAAAATAAAAAGGCATTCTTGTACCAAACAAGAATGCCTTTCCTATTAACCCTCAATAACTTCAAGCTTCTCCATAATCGGCGTGCGCTCTTTTCCTTCTGGCTTCTTATCGAAATAACCAATATGAAGGATTCCAACAATGCGTTGTCCTTTTGTTAATCCAATTCCTTCTATAAATAAAGGATTATAATTCAATCCGCCTGATTTCCAAACACAGCCTAGTCCACGTTCCCAAGCGAGTAACTGAAAGTTTTGCATAAATGCACATACTGCTGCGTAGTCTTCATCTCGCTGGATTTGACGTGGATCTTCATCCATATACACAATGATTTGAGCTGGTGTACTTAGAAAACGATCGGATAAAATTTTACCTCGTTTTGTTCTTTCTTCTTCTGTAAAAGAATTTAATACAGCATCTACTAATGTTTTACGTCCTTCACCAATATATAATTTACATTTCCATGGCTCACGATGCTGATGGTTTGGTGCCCACGTTGCATCCTTTAATAATTCAATTAATAATTCTTTTTCTACTTCTCTATCTGTAAATGTACGAATCGAACGTCTTTCTTTAATGATATTTGCAATGGAAGTATATGTAGTCATATGTTTCTCTCCCTTATTCTCATCTATATGTATAAGTTTGTTATTGATATTGATTTTCAATTTCGATTATAACGCAGTTTTCTACCATTAATCAATGTTTTATGTTGTGAAACTAATAAATTTTTTTTGTTACATTGCGAAAAAAACTTGAAATGTTCACAAGTTTTTCACAACTTACGGACATGCTATGTGTAAAGTTTTCCATTTCATTCAATTAGGAGGAATTGGTATGTACAAAAAAATTGTATTAAGTATGACTATGGTAGCACTGCTATGTGGAGTATCTGTCTTCCCAGCTGCAGCTGCCTCGCAAAAAGAAGTTGCGGTGCATCATCATAAGTTAATCTCAGAAGAACAAATCCAGTCGTTAGAAAAACAAGGATACAACAAGCATGAAATTTTGAAAGCAGCACACATTGCAAAGATTAGCAAAAAAGATATTAAAGATGTTTTATCGTACTATAAACAAAATAAATCTTGGAAAGAAACAGCAAAGCATTTTGGCGTGGATCCAAAGAAACTGCATAAACATCATATGAGTAAAGAAATGAAGCAAGCACTACTGCAAAAAGTAGCCGAAATGCAAAACTCCACACCAGAACAAATGCAGAAAATAATGAAAGATAATAATATTCGTTTGCATCACCTTACAGTTTTAACCATCATTGCACAAAAAAGCAATACACCATTCAATGACGTATTAAAAATGAAAAAAGATGGCATGCATATTAAACAAATCGCAGAAAAATTAAACGTGAAGAAAGAAGATATAAGAGCTGAAATGATGAAATTAATACAGTCTGTGAAAGAAAAAAAGACAAATTAAACATAAAAAGGAAGAAGCATTTGTTGCCCTTCCTTTTTTATGTTTCCTGTATAAAATTTGTTCTTCCAAAAAAAACTAACGAGAGCATTCCATATAAGGGAAGGAGTGAAAATTATTGTTTAGCTTACCACGAAAAAATTCTAAAGCAAAAAACAAAAAAATGAGCTGTACCATTCCAGAATTTATTCATACGATGAAAGAATCTACGGATTTTGTATCCTACAACATAACAGAAGATGGAAAACTCTGTCTTTTTTATTATAAATCTGTCGTGGAAGAGCTCATAATTAAACGATTTATTTTGACACCTATTAAAAAGCAATTAGAACAAATCCAAAACATTGCAGACTTGACAAACATCGTCTTTATTGAAGACATTATTATCTCTCCTTCCATTGATGATATTCGTGAAAAGTTATTGGGTGGATATGTACTCATAGAGTTACAAAATACATCACATGCTGCACAGTATGCTTTAATTCAAGCAGAAAGTACCGTTCTTGGTAAGCGTTTATATAATGATACTGAAAATGAATATAGTGTAATTGGACCGAAAGTTGGTTTTGTGGAGAGCATTGATATAAATATTCACTTATTACGTCGCGGCATCATAACAGAGCAACTCATTTTTAAAGAGATTATTGTCGGTTCTATGTCCAAGACACATGTTACCATTGCCTATATAAAAGGACTAACAAATGAACAACACATTAATACAGCGACGCAGCGTCTTCAAGATATTGATTTTGATGTTCCTTTTGATGCGACAATGATTGAACAATTTTTGAGTGATAATAGTAACTCACCCTTTCCCGTTTTACTGCCAACTGAGCGAGTTGATCGGGCTGTATTCGCTCTTATCACTGGTCAAGTATTAATTTTAACAGACGGATCACCGTATGCATTAGCCGGACCAACAACATTATTAGATTTTTTTGTTTCTCCAGAAGATTATTATTTACCATGGATCATCGGCTCCTTCTTCCGGATTATTCGCTTTTTTGGTGCTTTATTTTCTCTATTTTCTTCTGCCATTTATACAGCTGTCTTAACATTTCATTATCAAATGATTCCATCAGATTTGTTAGGACCTATTATTTTTTCTAGAGCCAATGTACCTTTTCCCCCAGTTTTAGAAGCACTCTTTTTAGAAATTACAATTGAATTACTTCGTGAAGCTGGAGCACGCTTACCTACAAAGGTCGGTCAAACCATTGGTATTGTCGGTGGAATTGTTATTGGACAAGCTTCTGTTCAAGCTGCTTTAACGAGTACAATTTTATTAATTGCAGTCGCATTATCTGCATTAGCTTCTTTCACCACACCGACAGTGAAGATGTCTTCGACAATTCGTTTGCTCCGGTTTCCACTCATTGTTTTAGCCGGTGCCTTTGGCGGACTTGGTCTTATTGTTGGATTTGTGATGATACTTACGCACTTAATTCAGTTAAAATCACTTGGATCACCTTACTTAGTACCTTTATATCCATTTCGTGGTTTAGCTGCATCTGAAGGTTTTATTCGCTTCCCATTTAGCCACACAGCGCAGCGTCCTTCTTTTCTACGCCCAAAATCGAATTGGCGCTATAACCCGAGTAAAGCAAAGACAAAACGTGATGGTGAAAAGACATGAAAAAATTTTTAACTGTATGGATCATTGGGGGATTATTTTTCCAATCTGCTTGCACTCAAACTCAAATTATTGATACACAAAGAATTATTCATGTTGCGGGATTCGATATAAACAAAAATAAAGAAGTTCAAGGAACGATTTTGTATCCCGACTATACCCGTGGTGTACAGACGAAACCAAAAATTCAGTCAACATCGGCAAATTCGATTGAAACAATCGCATCTCGTATGAATGGAAAGTCCCCTCACAATGTTGTTGTAGGACAAATGCGTACTGTGTTATTTGGGAAGTCTTTTGGTACATATGGGATTGGTGATATTGTGAGTAATTTACAAAGAGATCCCAACATTGGAAGAGATGTACAATTTGCATTTGTCGACGGCTCAGCAGAAAAGCTGTTAAAACATGTTGCGTCAAATGGTTCATTATATCTCTCTGACTTGCTGGATCAAAATATGATGAATGAAAATATTCCTCGTGCTACTTTAAATGTTTTTTTATATGATTACTATTCATATGGATCCGATCCATTCATTCCTTACATTCAAATGAGTAATAATAAAGCGGCTACAGTAAAAGGACTTGCATTTCTCAAAAAAGACAAAGTAGTTATGTTTACCGATGAAAAAGATTCATTTTTAGTAAAATTACTGACTCATCCTACTAAAAATGGTCGTTATGAAACGTCCATCCAAAAAGATGGCCATAAAGGGCTTGTAGTCACACAAAACTTATCTGGAAAAA
Source organism: Bacillus pseudomycoides DSM 12442 (assembly GCF_000161455.1). Classification (GTDB taxonomy): domain Bacteria; phylum Bacillota; class Bacilli; order Bacillales; family Bacillaceae_G; genus Bacillus_A; species Bacillus_A pseudomycoides. Next base: position 675,824 of record NZ_CM000745.1, on the reverse strand, counting down.
GCACCTATTATCTTGATGGAGATGGTGAGATTCCGAAAGTAAACATTCGTTTAAAACTAAATGGTTTGATAAAAAACTCTCCGAATTGGCTTAATTTAACGAAGCCTCAAAATATAGCTTATATCAAAAAACAAATCGAGCAAACGATGGAAAAACAGTCTAAAGCTTTGATTCAGCAATTTCAACAAAAACAAATAGATCCGTTAGGAATACAGGATCAAATTAGAAGCCGCACGAGAAAATGGAACATACAACAAATACATAAAATGTATCCATCTGTAGATGTAAATATTGATGTAAAGGTTAATGTTGTGCAATCTGGTATCGGAGAATGATGAGGTGACGATATGAATACCCGCAGCAAAGAACTAACAGTATCTCCTTACTTCGCTTTCTTTTTAGTTCATTCTCTTCAAATCGGAGTAGGAATTTTAGGATTTCAACGTATCCTGATTAAAAGCGCTGGATATGACGCTTGGATTTCCCTTATCCTTATGGGATTTGCAACTCACATTGTTTTATTTTGTATATTAGCGATGCTAGAGAAAGATAACGACTTAATCAATATACATACAACATGCTTTGGAAAGTGGATCGGATCTTTCTTTTCTCTATGCTTTACTGCTTATTTTCTTTTATTTTGCCTTACCATTCTGCAAACATATATTGAAGTCATTCAAGTTTGGGTATTTCCCACAATTAAATCGTGGAAGTTGAATGTACTCTTTTTATTCATTGTTTTTTATGTTATAAAAGGTGGATTTCGCTCTGTAACCGGTATCTGCTTTTGGGGGATCGTCATTCCTTTTTTTGTAATCTTTTTTTTAATTTTCCCAATGAAATATGCTCATTTCCGTAATATTTTACCTATTTTGACGCATTCACCTTTACAAATTTTTCAATCAGCAAAAGATTCTATATTAGAATTTCTCGGATTTGAAGCATTACTATTTGTATACCCACTCATTGAAAAAGGAAAATCTCTAAAAAGATGGGCACACGGTGGAATTGCTTTAACAACCATTATTTACGTTATCTTAGCACTCATTTCTTTCATGTACTTTAGTGAAGGACTTTTGCAGCGTACAACTTGGGCAACCTTAACAATGCTTAAAATTATTAAAGTTCCTTTCATTCAACGATTTGAGTACATCATTATTTTTGTTTGGTTTCTCATCATTTTACCTAATCTTTGCGTAACAATTTGGTCTTCTTGCCAATCCATGAAACGATCGTTCCATATTCCGTTTAAGTTTACATTGCCTTTTTTCATTTTCGTTGTGTATATCGCGTCTTTATTTATTATAAATAGAGAACATGTTAACACATTGAACACGCTCTTATCCCGGGCTGGTCTGTATATCGTATACGTTTATATCCCTCTCCTTTTTCTATGGCATTCCATTCGCTGGCGATTGAAAAATAAACAAAATAAAACTTCACCATAGGAAAGCACTAGCGATTTTGGTACAATTTTACTAATACAAAGGCAAAGGGGATATGCAGATGAAAAAATATCTATTCTCTCTACTTGTAATAAGCAGTCTCGCGCTTTCTGGATGTGGTGCAGCGGAAAAGAAACAATCGTCTGAACCTAAAGAAGAACACGCTTCTCATTCTCAGCAAGGTGATATACAAGAAACAACAAAAGGAATCGACACACTACCAACGTTTCTGGACAAACTAGACCCACAAATGAAAGAAATCTATACAGTTGCAGGAAAAAATGCCGAATTATTAAATTGGATACCTTGTTACTGTGGATGCGGAGAAAGTGTGGGACATAAAAATAATAAAAACTGTTTTATTCGTGAAATTAAGAAAAATGGAGAAGTTGTTTGGGATTCTCACGCAACGACCTGTGTAAACTGTTTAGAAATTGCAGTCGAATCTGCATCTATGCATCAAAAAGGAAAATCGACTCTTGAAATTCGAAAATACATTGATAATAAATATAAAGAAGGCTACGCAAAACCAACGCCTACCCCAATGCCAAAAGCGTAAAAACGAGGAATTCCCTCGTTTTTTATTTTTTACATAACATTTCCCTTAGCAAATTCTTTCAAGTGTTTTTCTTCTCGATTGACGTACACTATATATAACTCCTCAGTAAGGAGGGTACACAATGCAGACATATAACGACTACGATAAAGCTCTCTATTACACGTATTGTTGTAATTGGGACAAGTTGCTTGTTTTAATGGTGCAAACTGATGATCAATTATTTTCTAAACGAATCGAGCATTTTTTACATGCTTACAAATATGGAAAAGAACTACCAGAAGTAGATAAACAACTTCAACTTCTATTCCAATATATCGACCATGCTTCACAAAAGTCGCATATAGAAGAAATAGACCAAGTACAAATGTAAATGAAGCGCTATTCTCCCTTTGAGAATAGCGCTTTTTGAATATTTTTCCACATACCCGTTCATAATACACATATCAATAGTGGACGGACGTGATTATTTGTATAAATCCTTGTACGTATTTCTCAGCATGATGATACTGCTAATTGGTTGTGAAAAAGCGAATAATCCTCATTTATTTCAAGGGGTAAAACAAGAGAAAAACATATGGAATATCTTAATTATCGGTAGCGATTCACGAGGTGAACAACAAGCCCGTGCTGATACAATTATGATTGCCCAGTACAATAAAAAAGAAAATACAGCAAAGCTCGCTTCAATTATGCGGGATAGTTATGTAGAAATTCCTTCTTATGATAAAAAATATAATAAAATCAACGCTGCCTATTACTATGGCGGCCCTGAATTATTACGAAAGACGATTCAACATAATTTTGGAATCGATGTTTCTCATTACGTTACGATTGATTTTGAAGCATTTGTTAAAATTGTGGATACCATTGCACCTGAAGGAATTGAAGTGAATGTTACACAAACAATAATCGATGATATGGGACTACATGTAAAGCCAGAAATACAACCTCTTCACGGGAAAGATTTACTAAAATACGCGCGTTTTCGCCATGATACTGAAAGTGACTTTGGCCGTGTGAAACGACAACAAGAAGTACTCCGGGCATTGAAACAAACCCTTACTGATAAAGTTCACTCTATAGATGGGGTACTAAATTTACCAATAATGGCACATGAACTCTCTCCATATATAAAAACAAATCTAGATATACCAACGCTCTTTTCACTTGGGAATAATATTTTGTTTCAACCCATTGATAATATAGAAACGATGCGAATTCCAATTGATAACGAATATGAATCTGCTCTTACCAAACACGCTGGTTCCGTATTAAAAATAAATCCAGAAACAAATAAAGAAGCAATTCAAAAATTTTTCAATGCTACAAAAGCCGTAAACACCCCCTAAAAACAAGGTTCATGGACCTTGTTTTTTTATTTCCAAGTTTTCCCCTTATAAAACTTTCCTTGATAAAAATATTTTCTCTTTATTTTCTTGTCCTTTTCATACTATAATTTAGTATGTAACTATTATAAGAGAGGTAAAAAACATGAAACGTGAGAAAAAACAAGAATATGCATTGTTTACTGCTTGGGGAGCTTCTTTTATTGCTACACTTGGAAGCTTATATTTTTCTGAGATCATGAAATTTGAGCCTTGTGTACTTTGTTGGTATCAACGCATTTTTATGTACCCATTTGTTTTATGGCTTGGTATTGCAGTTGTAAAAAAAGACTACCGCATTGCTACATATTCTTTACCAATTGCAAGTATTGGTGCCTGTATTTCGTTATATCATTATGCCATTCAAAAAGTTTCTGCATTCTCAGCAGCAGGAGCAGCTTGTGGACGTGTGCCTTGTACGGGGGAATATATAAACTGGTTCGGATTTGTCACAATCCCATTTTTGGCACTTATCGGATTTGTCACGATTGCCATTTGTAGTTTGATTGTAATTAAAAATAAATAAGGAGATGACATAATGAAAAAAATGCTTATCTTTGGCGGTATTATTATCGTCTTATTTGCAGCTATTTTTGCTGTAACACAGATGGAAAACAAAAATACAGCGAAACAAGAAAAAAATTACTATACAAATAAAATCTCTTCTTCTGATATTCGTAAAAATAACGAGGAAAAGAAAGAACAAACCATTTACTTCTATCAAACAGATTGTCACTACTGTGAAAAAGTCTCACCTATTGTTGTACCAATGGCTAAAGACATGAACATTGATATGAAAGTCATTGATATTTTAAACGATAACCCAACTTGGGATGATTATAAAATTGAAGGAACACCAACAATTATTCATTTCAAAGACGGAAAAGAAGTAAGCCGCATTAGTGGCGAACAGCCAAAAGATACTTTTGAAAAATGGTTTAAAGAAAACAAGAAGTAATAAGAAAAGGAAACTCCTTCTATACATGAAAGCTGTGTAAAATCCCACACTAATGTATAAGGAGGGGGTTTTATGCCAGAGGTACGCTGTTCTGTGTCCAATTGTTCATTTTGGGGACAAGGGAATTTTTGTCAGGCGAATTCAATCTTTGTCCAGCCTGATGATCAAAACACGAATCAATCAAATGAATCTTATACAAATTCGGCCTTAACAGGTGAAACACTTGAAAGCTCTGCGTCAGCAAGTGTTGAGACTTGTTGTCAAACGTTTAGACCGAAATATTAAGACGTAAATCCCCATCTCCTTTTGAGATGGGGATTTTTCTTTCTTTTTTTCCCTCATGTCTTAAATAATATGTATAAACATACTATTTAAGAGACGAACAAAAATAAGACACGTTTTTTATATCGGGGAATTACTAATCGACTTTGTATGCCATGATATTCATTCATCATTAACAGATGGTAAACATTTTGAAAAGAAAGTTGTTGCCTTAACTTGTACAAATCGCGGGCAATCGTTTCTTTCCTAACGCTTTAAGATGTAGAAGCATACAGCTAAAGGTATGCTTCTACATTATAACAACCCCATACTTCCATGCATCATGCATTATCGTTATATACACAATTAATATAAAAACTGTTCCAAACAATGTTATCCTGCGATAGATTCCATCTTCCCCTTCTCTCGCTTCAACAAAGGACCAAATAAAACCAACGAAAAGTAATAAATCAATATAGGGAATATACAGATTAAACATAAATGAAACATACAAATAAATAATAAATAAGCAATTCGTTAACAAAAAGATTTTAAATGCAAATTGGCTATTCCCTTTTCTCATAACACGCCCGCCCCCAATCTGTACTGTATTATATTCACAAGAACAGAATAGTTGCGATTGGACCAACTAATTATACTTTGCTATATAAATCGCGGCTATGAAAACAAACAGAGACCTCCACTCATTTCCTCTCTTTGTTTTAACATGGCATGGGGCCAAAAAAGGCTCTGACCGCTTCTATCCACGGACGGATCCTCTCTCTCATCCAAAAAGAAAGGTCTTTCGCTTTTTATTTATATAACAAATAAGCTATCGCCTATTTACGATAGCTTTACTGTACATTATATTTCCTCTTATATATATTACTTAAAATGGAATAAGGCACTTGCTCATAACGAATTTTCCCGCCTGTTTCATCCATAATATACAAATTATTACCTATATAATAACTTCCATTTTTCCCTCGAGAATAAACAGCATATCGTTCATTCGGCAATACTGTTTTTACTTTCGTAAATTGGCCATTTGGTTCTTGCCAATATATATTCATACGATCCACAAGTGTTAACATTCCAATTTGTTCTTCTTCTATTATACGTCCATTCCAACTTGTAACACGATATCCAAGCTTATGCGCTGCATATTCTGGAGATGTATAAAACTGAGAAATAATTACTTTTGTCCGTAACGATACTCGGTCATACAGCCATTGTATATCTCGATCATGCATACGAATGCAACCGTTTGATTCTCTTCTTCCAATTGTCCCTTCTCGATTTGTACCATGAATTGCATATTCTTTTTCATTTAAACCAAGCCATCTTGTTCCAAGTGGATTATTCGGTGCACCACCCGGAATATTTTTACGGTGATATTCTTTATTTTTATATTTATTAATGATACAAAATATGCCTTCAGGAGTTGGCGTTTGACGCTTTCCAGTTGTAACAGGAAACGTTCTTACATAGTTGCCATTTTCAAAAAAAGATAATTGATTCGTTGTAAGGTTAATTAATATCAGATGATCTGTATCCGCAAAAGTGCTAATTGGTAGACAGAAAAAGAGTATTACAACTAAACATACTTTTTTCATTCATATCCCCCCAAGCATCCCCCTTTAAAACTGACCATAATATATGAGGGTACAATTAGCTTTTACTATGAATTCTATTCTTATGAATGAAAGTACAAAGCTTCTTCAAATTTAACTTATCCATTCACAATTACACCACCATTTACGTGAATGATTTGTCCGGAAACATATGTGGAATCGCCTGAAGCTAAATATACATAAGCAGGTGCTAATTCATACGGCTGCCCTGGTCTTTTCATCGGTACATTACTTCCAAATTCCGATACCTTCTTCTTATCAAAACTCGCTGGAATAAGCGGTGTCCAAATCGGGCCTGGCGCAACACCATTTACACGAATTCCTTTTTGAACTAATGATTTTGCAAGTGAACGTGTAAAAGCAACAATCGCTCCTTTTGTTGCAGAATAATCAATGAGTTGCTCGTTTCCTTCATACGCAACGATCGAAGCTGTATTTATGATTGTATCTCCCTGCTTTAAATGTGAAAGCGCAGCTTTTGTAACATGAAAATAAGAAAAAATGTTAATGCGAAATGTTTTTTCAAGTTGCTGCGCTGTAATGTATTCTAAACTTTGCTGTGGATATTGCTGTGCGACATTATTCACAACAATATTCAGCCCCCCTAGCTTCGACGCCGCTTCCTTTACAATATGCTGGCAATGTTGTTCACTACTTAAGTCACCAGGAAGTAATATACACTTCACTCCTTGTTTTTCAACAAGTCTTTTTGTCTCATTTGCATCTTCAAGTTCATCTAAATAAGCAATAGCAATATGCGCTCCCTCTTTTGCAAACGCAATAGATACCGCCCTTCCAATTCCACTATCCCCTCCTGTAATAAGCACGTTTTTCCCTTTTAGTTTTTCACTGCCGCGATAATTAGGATCTTCGTACTCTGGGAGAGGATTCATCATCGCTTCAATCCCCGGTTGTTTATTTTGATGTTGTGGTGGTAATGTTAAAAACCTTTTTTGCTCAGGCATACACATTTCAGCTCCTTCTCATTTCTCTTTCTTATGATGTACACATTTATAAAAAGTACTTATACATGAAAAGCCGAAACATAGGAGCTGTTCTGTGATTAATATTCGAAATTAAGACATAAAATAGAAATTGTTATAAAATTTTTTGTACGAAACTCTTGCAATAGAACTAAAAAACGAATATTATATATAACTGTTGTGACAATTATTCGTAAACAGAAAGGATGTTTATATGTTTAACCTTTCAAAACATAAAACTTCTATTAAAACTGAAATTATGGCAGGTATAATTACCTTCTTAACAATGGCATATATCATTGTCGTAAACCCTGTCATCCTTGGGGATGCAGGTGTTCCATTTGAACAAGCATTTACAGCGACAATTATTGCCGCTGTTGTTGGAACATTATTTATGGCAATCTTTACAAATTTACCAATTGCAATCGCGCCGGGTATGGGACTTAACGCTTATTTCTCTTACTCTGTTGTAAAAGCGCATGAAGGAATGACATTCGCAATTGCATTCTCTGCTGTATTTGTGGCAGGTATGATTTTAATGTTGTTATCATTAACTTCTTTCCGTACAAAATTAATGGAAGCAATTCCTGAAAACTTAAAACACGCAATTACTGCTGGTATTGGCTTATTTATCGCCTTTATCGGTTTACGTATGACGGGCATCGTAACAAAACATCCATCTAACTTAGTTGGACTTGGAGATCTTCATTCGCCTCCAGTACTACTAGCGTTAGCTGGACTTGGGATCACACTTATTCTTATGTCCTTAAATGTAAACGGCGCATTATTCTTCGGAATGTTATTAACAGGAATTATCGCTTATTTCACAGGTCAGTTAACATTCCCAAACGGCATTACATCTATGCCTGGATTACCAGAAGGAATTATTGTTTCAAATCCAATTACTGCTGTTTCTGATGTAATTAACTACGGTTTATACGGCGTTGTATTCTCCCTCTTCCTTGTTACATTATTCGATACAACCGGTACATTACTTGGTGTTGCTCAGCAAGGTGGACTTATGAAAGATGGTAAACTCCCAAAATCGGGACGAGCTCTTCTATCTGATTCTTTCTCAGCAACAATCGGGGCTATGTTCGGAACAACACCATCAACAGCATATATTGAATCATCTGCGGGTGTTGCAGCTGGTGGACGTACTGGTTTAACAACAATTACAGTAGCTGCATTGTTTGCCGTTGCTGCATTCTTTGGTCCTCTAGTAGGTGCTGTTTCTGGTGTTTCAGCAATTACATCTCCATCATTAATTATTGTTGGTAGCTTAATGATGGGCGCTGTACGTCATATTGATTGGGATACATTCGACGAAGCATTCCCAGCATTCTTAGTAATCTTAAGCATGCCACTTACATCAAGCATCGCAACAGGTATTGCACTCGGATTCATTTCATATCCACTTATGAAAATGGCAAAAGGACAATTCCGTGCTGTTCATCCACTTGTATATGTATTTGGTATTTTGTTTGCTTATCAATTAGTTTTCTTACCGCACTAATAAAAAAGCCTTGGCTCACAAATTCTGTGAACAAAGGCTTTTTCTAATATTCCTTATTCATTTGCAATTCTTTACTATACTTTTGAATCAAAAATGAAGAAATAAACATTGCCGTATATCCCATACGTCTAAGTCCCTTATATACATTTTCCATATGTATCATTCCTCTATACACTTTTACCCAAATTACACCACAATTAGCTCTAAATAGATTTTATATTCAGTCTATTCCGAGAGCAAAACCCCCTTAAAGAGGTTTTTCCATCCATTACCTTTGTAAAAACGCCTGTAAATCCGCAAATTGTCTTGCTGCATCTTTATAGCCTTGTTCATATAAATTTTGCAGCTTTTGTGGATCTTTTTCCATTCGATCCACTTGAAGTGGTACTTCTGGACGAATGACAAATAGATTTCCAGCTAACTCTTCTTTTTCAATATAATGAAGTGTCTCATTGTATACTTCATAACGAGAAAGCATCGTATTGACAAGATTAGGATATTTTTTATAAGCTTTTGCTGCAATCCATCCAAATTTTGATTTTTTCTTCGCATATCCATGGTTTCTCGTTAAAATAACAACCGATTTCTCATAACCATCTTGCTGTGCTTTACGAACTGGGATTGGATCCGAAATTCCACCATCCAATAATTGTTTACCACGGTAATTTACAACTGGTGCGATAAATGGCAATGAGCTAGAAGCTTGTAATAAAGTCAATGCATCTTCATTTGTTCCTTCTTTTTCAAAATACATTGGTTCACCAGTTTCACAATCTGTCGTTCCTACTAGAAAACGCTCTGCACTATTAAAATATGTGTCAAAATCAAATGGCACGTGCTGTTCTGGAATCTCACGAAAAATAAAGTCCATATCAAATAACTGACGTTTTTTCCATAAATTTTTGTAAGATAAATACCTCGGATGTGTTGCATAATCAATATTTACTGTTTTATTTCGATTTCTTTGTCTTGAAATATATGACGCCGCATGGCACGCTCCCGCTGAAACACCAATAACATATGGAAAATATAAATCCTGTTCCATAAAGTATTCTAGTATTCCCCCCGTATATACACCGCGCATACCGCCGCCTTCTAATACTAAACCCGTATTTTCAAGCATTGTTTTCTCTCCTCTTTATATACATAGACTCTTTAATTATTCATCTTGTTAAATATCTCTTTCTATTATATAAGAGTCTTCACGAAAACCATATTCAGAAGGCTTGGTGCGAACGAAAAATTATTCTTCTACTTCTCTAAATGAGCTCCTACATCCTTTACAAACCTTTGAATCAATGATAATTCCTCTTCTGTATACTGATTTAAAAGTAACAACCACTTCTCTTCAGCTTGTTGATGCAATTTCTCATGCGCCATATAAATTTCATTTCCGTTGTCTGTTAAACGAAAAAATATTTCCTTTTGATTATCTAACATTTTCATCTTTTCAACAAATTGTTTATTAAACAATTTTGTACAAATTTTAGAAATTGCTCCCTTTGTCATTCCCATCTCTTCAGTAATAGCTGTTACATTCATTAATCCTTTTTTTCCTATGCATTGGATCACATGTAATTCTGATAAAGACATACCACTTACCCCTGTCTCACGAAGAAAACGCTCATCATTTCCTTTCATATGCTCTTCTTGTTTATGAAAAAGTGTACGAATATCCGAAAGTATTTCTATTTGCCTTACAGTACGGTCCAAGTCGAATCCCCTCCATGATACTTCATAAGTTTCCACAGAAACAATTTAATTATATACCATTTCAAAATAAAAATTAAATTCATTTTTATCTTTACAAGTAAGAAAATAATGTTAAAATTATTTTAGTTTCCAAGGAAACTAAAATAAGGAGGTTTTCTGATGAATCACTCATTATCTTCATCAAAATTAAAATCTATTTTGTATATCGTTTGTATTAGCGCTCTATTAGGTTCCTTTGCTCAAAACATTTACACGCCCCTCTTACCAATGATTCAAGATTCTTTTCACACCTCTCTTTATCTTGTGAATTTAACTGTCTCTATTTTTACTTTTGTTCTTGCAATTATGCAGCTTGTTTATGGACCATTAATTGATACAAAAGGACGCAAATATATTCTTCTTCCCAGTCTATTCATAGGTACAATCGGTGCAATTGGTTGTGCTTTTACAACAAACATTTATTTATTTCTTATTTTCAGAGCAATTCAAGCATCAGGGATAGCTGCGATACCTGTTGTAGCGGCTACTATTATTGGGGACTTATTCGAAGGAAAAGAACGAGGGAAAGCCATGAGTCTTTATCAAATGCTACTTTCCATTGCTCCTGCTATAGGCCCTCTCATAGGCGGCTATCTTGGAAATATAAATGGTCACGTATCTATTTTTCTATTCTTATCTACGATTGGCATAGCCCTATTAATTGTAAATATTGCATGGCTACCAGAAACAAAACCAGTTATTCCTAAAAAAGCTACAACAACTAATAATTATTGGAGTATCTTAAAACACAGAACTGGTTCTGCTATTGCGATCATTGGATTTATGCAGTTCTGCATTTATTTTTGTTTTCTTGTTTTTTTACCAGCAATATTAGCCAATTTAGTTCATTTCAACACAAGTAAAATTGGGCTTATGTTTGTACCAATGTCTCTATGTATTATGCTTGGAAGTTATTGCTACAAGTTTTTACAAACATTACTTACAACAAAACAAGCTTTACTTCTCACCAGTTTTCTCAATATCACATGCGTTATTCTATTTTCTTTCACATATCATATAAATATCCCAATCCTTATCATTGCAACATCCCTATACGGTTTTAGCATGGGACTATCAATTCCAACCCATACAACTCTACTAACTGAAGAATTTGTAAGCGAACGAGCAACTGCCATTGGTATCTACAACTTTATCCGTTATATCGGAATGGGTACAGGACCAATCGTAGGCAGTTTTCTACTCTTTAATCAAAATTACTTTTGGATTTTCTTTGTAGAGGCAATTGTTTTTCTGATTGTGGTCTTATATTCTATGAAAAAGCTAACTTCTCATCCTGTAAGAAAAGCTAGAATTCAAAAAGCTAAATAAACATTTATGTATATTACAAACAAAAAAGAGAATGTCCGAAAACAGCTATTTTACTGCATTTGGACATTCTCTTTTTTATACTCTCTGATCCGCCACAATATGAATATCAATATGCTTCGTCTGCCTCATAATTTCATTTACAATTGATCCTTTTCGAATTTCTTCCCATCTTGTTCTTGCTGATTGACCAAGTAAAATTTGGGTGACCTGTAATCGTTTTGCCACTTCAATAATGACATCAGCTGGCTTTCTTCCTTTCGCTTCTTCCAATACGAAAGTAGCATGAAATTGATTCGTTAACGCTTGCCACTCCTCAATTGTTTGCCTTTTGCTTGCCGATAATGATTCTATATTTTCTCTTTCAACATTTAATACATACAATTCAGCGTTTAATCGATCTGCCATACGCCAACCACGCCGTATTAATTTCTCTGCTGTTGAACTATATTGCACACAAACGAGAATTTTTTCTTTTACACCTATTGGTTCTGTCACTGACTGACTAATCTTCTCGTCCATATCGTCAGCAACTTCACGAAGTGATAACTCTCGTAAAGCTCCTAAATTATTAACCGTAAAAAAATTTTGTAAGCTTTGCTGAATTTTTTCTTCTTTATATATCTTTCCATCTGTCAATCGTTTCCTCAAAACTTCAGGGGTTACATCAACAAGTTGAATTTCATTTGCTTTTTGTAAAATAAAATCAGGAATACGCTCTCGTACTTTTACATTCGTGATTTGTTCCACAATATCATGAACGCTTTCTAAGTGTTGAATATTAAATGCTGATAATACTGATATCCCAGCGTCCAATAATTCTTCTACATCCATATAACGTTTTTTATGTTTTAATCCAGGTATATTACTATGTGCCAATTCATCCACAACAACTACTTGTGGTGCTCGCTTTATAATCCCCTCTACATCGAGCTCATAAAATACTTTTCCTTTATAGTTTATTTCTTTTAACGGTATTCTTTCTAAATCAGCAATTGCTTCTTCTGTTTCTTTTCTTCCATGCGTTTCAATTAAACCTATTACAATATCAATATTCTCTTTTTTCATTTCTTGCGCATCAAACAACATTTTATAACTTTTCCCTACTCCTGGAGCAGCACCTACATACAGCTTTAATTTCCCGCGATTTTGCTGGCGTATATATTCTAAATATTCTTCCGGCGTTCGTCTTTGAAACGTCGATTTATAGTCATCTGCATACATTACACGCACTCCTTCCCAGTAAACAACGCTACCTCAATCGATTGGATTGAGGTAGCAACAGTACTATTTCATTATTTTTTGTAATTCTAAATTTAATTTCAAAACGTTCACACGATCCTCTCCAAATAATCCTAATGTAGCACCTTCTGTTTGAGACTTAATCATTTGATTTAGTTTTTCTTTCGGAATATTCGTTAATTTTGAAATACGATCAACTTGTACGTAAGCTGCCTTTGGACTAATATCAGGGTCTAATCCAGAACCTGAATTCGTCACTAAATCCATCGGTACTTCCGTAACTGAAACAGTCGGATTTTTATCCTTCCAATCCGCTACACTTTCTTCTACACGTTTTACTAAATCAGGATTAGATGGTGCATAGTTATTTGATCCTGACGCTTCTGCTTTATATTCTATACTAGAGACGCGTCCATGAAAATAACGTGGGTCTTTAAAGTTTTGGCCGATTAACTTTGAGCCAATTACTTCATTTTTTTCATTATATATAAGACTTCCATCCGCATTATCCTTCATCACTGCTTGCGCAATTCCAGTTACAAGCAGCGGGTATAAAAGCCCACAAAGAACAAGAAATGTAAAGGTAACACGAATGACCGGTGAAAGTATATTTTGTTTTTTAGCCATTTTCTTTTCCCCTCTTCCTTATATGAACAATCCTACAATTAGATCAATTACCTTAATCCCAATGAAAGGAACAATGACTCCTCCAAGTCCGTAAATTAATAGGTTTCGACCAAGCAATGCATTGGAACTCATCGGTTTATACGCAATCCCCTTCATTGCTAATGGAATGAGTAATGGAATGATAATCGCATTAAATATTAATGCTGATAAAATAGCTGAAAGTGGCGAAGTTAATTTCATTATGTTCAGTGCTTCCATTTGCGGAATTGCTAATGTAAACATCGCTGGAATAATCGCAAAGTATTTTGCTATATCATTCGCGATACTGAACGTTGTTAACGCACCACGCGTCATTAACAGCTGTTTACCAATACCTACAACCTCAATAATTTTTGTTGGATTGGAATCTAGATCAATCATATTAGCTGCTTCTTTCGCAGCTGTTGTTCCACTATTCATCGCTAACCCAACATCCGCTTGTGCTAATGCTGGTGCGTCATTCGTACCATCACCAGTCATTGCCACAAGTTTTCCTTTATCTTGTTCTGCTTTAATAACTGCAATTTTATCTTCTGGCTTACATTCTGCAACAAATTCATCTACACCTGCTTCTTTCGCAATTGTTGCTGCTGTTAATGGGTTATCCCCTGTACACATAACCGTTTTGATTCCCATTTGGCGAAGTTGTTCAAAACGTTCACGCATACCAGGTTTTACAGTATCCTTTAAATAGATTAAGCCATAAATACGATCATCCACTGCAACTACAAGTGGTGTCCCACCTTCTTTTGAAATTAAATCTGCCTTTTGACTCACATCTTTTGGAATCGTACCACCTTGCGCTTGTACCCACTCAATAACAGCACCAACTGCACCTTTTCTTACTTTTGTACCATCAAGTAAGTCTACACCACTCATTCTTGTTTCTGCTTTAAACGGAACAAACTCTCCTTGCTCAGCAAGCTCACTGTTATATGATAAAGCTTTTGATTTTACATATTCAATTACAGAACGACCTTCTGGTGTTTCATCTAAAACTGATCCTAATGCAGCCCATTTTGCTAATTGTTCAATTGTTTCGTTTCCTACAGGAAGTAATGTATGTGCCATCCGGTTTCCAAAAGTAATAGTACCCGTTTTATCTAAAATAATTGTATTAATATCACCCGCAGCCTCTACAGCTTTACCTGACATTGCTAATACATTAAATTTCGTAACACGGTCCATTCCTGCAATCCCAATCGCGGATAATAATCCTCCAATTGTTGTTGGAATTAAACAAACAAGAAGTGCAACAAGTACGGCTGTATCAATCTTAAACCCTAAATAATTTGTAAAAATCGGTAGTGTTACAACTACAATTAAGAAAATAAGAGTTAAACTTGTCAGTACTGTATTCAGAGCAATCTCATTTGGTGTTTTTTGACGGGCAGCCCCTTCTACTAAAGAGATCATTTTATCTATAAATGACTCACCTGGATTGCTTGTAATCGAAATTGTAATCTCATCACTAACAACCATTGTACCGCCTGTTACCGAACAAAAATCACCACCTGCTTCTTTAATAACAGGAGCAGATTCACCTGTAATTGCTGATTCATCCACCGATGCCAAACCTTTAATGACTTCACCATCACTTGGAATCATTTCCCCTTGCTTTACAATTACAATGTCACCTTTTCTCAGCTCAGTCGCTGAAACTTGAACGATTTTCCCATTCTCTTTTATGACATTTGCAAATACATCTTTCTTCGATTGTTTCAAAGAATCTGCTTGCGCTTTCCCACGCCCTTCAGCTAATGCTTCTGCAAAATTCGCAAATAACACTGTAAATAATAGAATGAGAGAAACTGTTATATTAAACCAACCTGGTATACTACTAGATATATTAGGAAGAAACGATAAAATAAAAGTGATAATAAATCCAATTTCTACTACGAACATAATTGGATTTTTCACCATTACTTTTGGATTCAGTTTTGCAACTGATTGTTTCATCGCATGTGTAACAATATCACGATCCATTGTTTTCGCTTGTCTAACTTCACTTTCTACAGCATGTATTGACGATGGAATCGATTGATTTGCTTGTTTTTCTTTTACCACTACTGGTTTCATCATTTACCCTCCATTACTTCAATGTAAGAAATTCTGCAATTGGTCCTAGCACTAACATTGGGAAGAACGTTAATGCACCAACAATTACAATTGTTCCAATGAAAATGCCCCCAAATAAACTATTATCTGTGCGGAACGTTCCTACTGTTTCTGGCACTACCGTCTTCTCTTTCAATGAAGCTGCGACAGCTAACATCGTAATTAAACTGAAATAACGTCCTAAAAACATTACTAAACCAGTTGTAATATTCCAAAATGGTGTATTATCTCCTAGTCCCTCAAATCCAGATCCATTGTTGGCAGCAGAAGATGTATACTCATATACAACTTGCGTTAAACCATGAAAACCTGAATGAGAAATCGCATCCGTCCCTAAATGAGTTGAAAGGGCCAATGCTGAAAATCCTAAAATAAGCAATGGATGAAATAATATTGTTACCGCAATTAATTTCATTTCTTTTCCTTCAATTTTCTTACCTAAAAATTCTGGTGTCCGTCCAACCATTAATCCAGATATAAAGACTGCAATAATTGCGTACATAATGATATTGACAAAACCTGCTCCAACACCACCAAACACTGTATTTAACATCATGTTTACAAGTGGTACCAATCCACCAATTGGTGTTAACGTATCATGCATTGTATCAACTGCACCTGTTTCGGCTGCTGTTGTTACTGTCGCATACAGTGAAGAAAAGACTGTTCCAAATCGTACTTCTTTTCCTTCTGTACTGCCTTGCACATGTTCCATACCCATTTGATTTAATACTGGATTCCCATGTAATTCAGATGAAACAATCGTTACAAACCCAATTAAAAATACCATAAATAGGGAAACGAAAAGGATACGCCCTTGTTTCTTATTGCCAACCATTCGTCCATACGTAAACGGTAAAGCTGTTGGCAGTAACATCATGAGCATCATTTGTAAGATGTTACTGATTTGTCCTGGATTCTCAAATGGATGTGTGGAGTTTGCTCCGAAGAATCCGCCACCATTGTTACCAAGTTCCTTAATTGAAACAAATGAAGCTACAGGACCACGCAAAATACTCTGTTTCACACCTTCAATTGTTTGTGCTGTAACTGCTCCGTCTAAAGTTTGCGGTACACCAAGCGCAACAAAAATCAGTGCTGCAACAAATGCAATGGGAAGAAAGACCCTTGTTAAAGCTCGAGTAAAATCAACGAAAAAGTTCCCCAGTTCCTTGCCTGCTAATCCTCTTATAAAAGCCATAACAAGTGCTAATGTCGTTGCCGGTGCAGCAAACATTAAAAATGTGATCCCAATTAATTGTGATAAATAAGATAATCCGTTTTCGCCGCTATAATGCTGTAAGTTTGTATCCGCCATAAAGCTGATTGCTGTATTAAAAGCAAGCGTTGGCTCCATCCCTTCAATATGAGCCGGATTTAATGGAAGCACGCCTTGTAAGCGAAAGATGAAGTATACAACAACGATCATGAAACCATTGAGTGCAACTAGCGATAAAGCGTATTGTTTCCAACTCTGGTTATACGCTTTAACACCTGCAATTTTGAAAATAATCTTTTCAAAAGGCCCAAATACTTTTTCTAATCTGCTATTTCCTTGAAAGGCTTTCTCTAAATAAGTACCCGTTGGCTTTGCGACAAGAATGAATAACAACATTGTGATTACAACTGCGACCCAAATCATAATAAATGCTTCCCCCTAGTTAAAACTTTTCTGGATTTAATAACGCATAAACTAAATACACCGTAATTGCTGCAACAATAACCGATAAGGCAATCATCATGATTGCTTCCCTTCTTTCACAACTTTATCTGACCAGCTCGCTAGCCCTATCATAGATGCTACCAATACAACACAGATTCCGATCATCACAACATCAAGCATTATAATCCCTCACTTTTAAATGTTAAATTTTACCATATACCCATCGAAAAAAGAACACTGAGGCTCTACTCAGTGTTCAAAAATGAACAACACAAAAGTAAACCTCCTCTCCAAACGCTTACGAGGTTAGCTGTCGGATTCGGGCCTAAAGAGTAGCCCTACTTTCGTAATGAAAGATTCACCCCAAGTGACAATGCACAAAATTGGTTCCCCCGCTCCATTTCTGGACTCAGCGATATCAGGTTGTTTTTGGAAATATTTATGAACAATTTATGAATGTAAATATACTCCTCTATATTTAACTTGTAAAGAGTAAAATTACCTAAAATAAGAAAATATTTCATCATTTAAACGCTTACATTGATTAAGATTAATATTTTATCATCTGTTTCCTTGTCTTTTCTTTCTTTTTCATCAAAATCGATTTTTAATATGAAATAAAAAAAGAGAATGAATTTGAGTACCGTTTTAATAGTACCTTGAATTCATTCCCTTTTTGCATTATAAAAATGAACGCAAGTTTCTCCCACGAATATAGACTCGTGTTAGTTCCACATGCAACATTTCATACGCAATAATATCCGTTTCTAAATACAAACTCTCTTCTGATGGCAATATCATATATGGTTTTGGAAACATAGAATCCATTGCTAATTCTTGAACTCGCTCTACTGATACTGCCCAACGATACGCTATATCCTCGCGTAATAACACCTTCATCATCACTTCCCCCGCCCTATTCAAAAAATAAAAAAGAAATGTTATCACAATTTGTAAACACTACAAATGTAGCTCCAATTGTTTGATAGAGCCTTACTGGATATCTTTTATTTCTTGTGACAACTGTAATAGGTGCTTGAAAAGAAAATCGAATACGCTCGGTAAAAAAGCTAACTGTTGGAAGCTCATCTCCTAGCAGGATTACTTTTTTAATCCTCTTGCAAATATTAGTTAAATTCTGCTCACCATTGCAACAATAAGTTGATTCAAATCCACATGCTCGCACTTCAGCCGCTACATGTTCAGTTGCGGTAAAAATAATCATATCTTGTTGAAAAGGCACTAATTCTCGTAAACTGTTTACTTTTTCCTCTTCCCCTACACAAATGAGCGTTACCTCTTTTTCCCCATCCATGTACATCATCCTCCTTAGCATAAAAGAATTCAAATATAGATTGATATTCTCCTATACTAGTCAGACCGATGAAGTGATGTATCCATCCATGCACCATCCTCTCTCAAGACGCTTACGAAGTTAGCTGTCGGATTCGGACTTTGAGAGTAGCCCTACTTTCATCATGAAAGATTCACCCCTAGTGACCATGCACAATTTGGTTCCTCCGCTCCAAATGAATCGGACTCAGCGTTACAAAAAACAGATTCTGGCTGATATAATACTCCTAAATATGGAAAAAGTAAACAATAAAAAAAGCCAGTTATAAAACTGACTTCCCCATCAAAACTTGAATATTTATGCACGGGTTTCTTGACGTTTGCCCCGCATTAACAGGCAGTAAGATCCCCAAAAATGCAGCGAAAGCAAAAGCTACTAGATGGGGAATCAACTGCCTGTAAAAGCCCGATTGGTGAAGGCTAATAATCAGTGGGGGATGAAGCTCTCCACTGATTAAAGTTTCACTTTATATGCAAAATGGTTCGTTGGCCCATGACCACTTCCAATATTCAATTGCTGTTCAATTGCTATGCTAATAAACTTTTTCGCTTCTCGAACCGCTTCTTCGATTGGATACCCATTTGCAAGTCCTGCCGTTACAGCAGATGCAAATGTACAACCGCTACCATGCGTTTGTTTTGAATCAATTCTTTCACTTCTATACTCAATAAATTGTTCACCATCAAATAAGAAATCAATAACTTCATTTCCTTGATAATCCGCATGTCCACCTTTCATAAGAACGTACTTGGCTCCTAATCTATGCAACTCTTTTGCAGCTTCTTTACTATCTTGGATGTTATGAATCTCCATCTCTGTTAATACTTCTGCTTCCGGTACATTCGGAGTCACAACTGTTGCAATTGGTAATAAATATTCCTTTAATGCTTGCACAGCTTCTTGTTGTAACAATGATGCTCCACCTTTTGCAATCATAACAGGATCTAGTACAATATTATTCCAGCCAAACTTTTTAATATTTTCTGCAACGACCTTAATAATTTCACTACTAAATAGCATGCCAAGCTTAACAGCATCTGGTGTTAAATCAGCACCAATTGAATTTAATTGCTCCTGAACCCCTTCAAGTGTAACAGGATATACTCCTTGCACACCAAGTGTGTTTTGAGCTGTAATAGCTGTAATAGCTGTCATTCCATATACACCAAGCTCTTGAAATGTTTTTAAATCTGCTTGAATACCTGCACCACCGCCGCTATCTGATCCAGCAATTGTTAAAGCTTTATTCACTTTCATCTCACTCATCCTTTTCTATCCAAAATAGCGATGATAAATCGTTTTTGCTTCTACTATATCTTTTGTTCCATGCACAAGTACGCGTCCATCTTGAAAGGCAACTAGTCGCTTTCCTTCAACTGAAAATGATAATAAATAGGGATTTACCATTAAATCTGCTACGCGATCGCGCAGCAGCTCTTTATATCGTTTAAAATCTAATTGTTCTTTATAAGGAGGTCTAATTTGAACTGTATTTCTTCCACATAAAACTGCAGTTTTCGATGTATTCTCTTTACTTAAATATGGGTAGAGTGCTTCCCCACCACATGATGGACAATTCGGCTTTCGAAGCTTTTGCACATTCATACATGAATATTCGTTTTTCCATACATCAAACGACACAAGTCCATCACGAAGTGCTTCATAATCCTCTACTAAAATTTTAATCGTTTCCGTTACTTGATGAGAAACAACGAGAGATACAGCAGGTGAAATAATACCTGCTGTATCACATGTTGCTCCGCCAAGCGGAATAGATTGTAATAAACAAGATAAACATGGCGTTTTTCCTGGTAAAATCGTATAAGAAAGGCCGTAACTTCCTACACACGCCCCATAAACCCACGGAATTGAATGTTTTTGTGATATATCATTAACGATAAAACGTGTTTCAAAATTATCAGTCGCATCAATCATTACATCGACATTTGTAACAAGCTCTTCTAATTCCTCTGCTGTCACATCTTGAACATATGCTTCTACAATTACATTGCTATTAATCGCTTGCAAACGTCTTTGTGCTGCTACAGCCTTCGGAAGATTACTTTCTACATCCTCCTCACAATATAGCTGCTGACGTTGTAAATTGCTCCAATCAATATAATCGCGATCCACAATCGTCACATGGCCGACGCCAGCTCTTACAAGCATCTCCGCATTCGCGCTACCAAGTGCCCCAGCACCAATGATTAACACATGCTTTTCGCCTATTTTTTGCTGCCCTTTTTCACCAATTGGAGAAAATAACTCTTGGCGAGAATATCGATTATTCAACTACGCTCATTCCTTCTAACGGGCTACTTGCTGTCGCGCAACGCTTACGTGCAATACGTCCTGCTTCAAATCCTAAACGTCCTGCATGAATACCTAATTTCATTGCTTCTGCCATTTTAATAGGATCCTTCGCTCCAGATACAGCTGTATTTAATAGCACACCATCCGCTCCTAATTCCATCGCAAATGCTGCATCAGCTGGGCTACCAACACCTGCATCCACAATTACCGGTACTTTTGCTTGTTCAATAATAAAGCTTAAGTTTAATGGATTTACAATTCCAAGTCCTGAGCCAATTGGTGATGCACCAGGCATAATCGCATGAACACCAAGTTCCTGTAATTTACGTGCTAATACAACATCATCAGATGTATAAGGAAGAACAATAAATCCTTCTTCTAACAACATTTCAGAGGCTTTTAAAGTCTCCACTGGATCAGGTAATAACGTTCTGTCATCACCAATAACCTCTACTTTTACCATGTCACAAAGCCCTGAAGCTTTTGCTAATTTCGCAATACGAACTGCTTCTTCAGCATTTTTTGCCCCTGCTGTATTTGGGAGTAATGTATATTTTTTTACATCAATTTTTTCTAATAAATTGGGTTGGTCTGCATCAAATATATCCATACGACGTACTGCAAATGTTAAAATTTCTGCCTCTGATACTTCAATTGCTTTTCTTTGTACATCAAAATCAGAAAATTTCCCTGTTCCTAATAAAAGTCTAGAATGAAATGTAAATGGTCCAATGTTCAACATAATCAACCGCCTCCTACGAAAGTTACAATCTCAATTTGGTCTCCATCAAAAACAGATATATCTCGATGGTCTTCTTTTTGCAAAATATCTTGGTTACGTTCCACCACAACAATTTTTGTATCCAATCCTAAATGTGTAAGCAATTCTGCTACTGTCTTAACACTCCCAGGTACCTCTACTTGCTTACCATTAATTTTCAAATTCAAACTTCCATCCCCTTTCTATATAAACCTTTCTTGTTAGGTGGGAGAGAGCATCCGACCATGCATAGAAGCGGTCAGATCCTTTTCCTGCCCCATGCCAAGTAAAAACAAAGAAAAAAAACGAGTGTAGTTCAGCTTTTATTCTTTGTCACATTGACTTACATGTTAAAAAATCAAAATACATTTATATAAAGTGAAACTTTAATCAACATGTGTTCTCTTTATCCCCCATCAATCAGGCGTTTACTGCCAGTTCATGCAGGATAAATTGATTTAGAAACCAATGAATCTAGCAAATAATTCCCTTGCTTTCCTTCTATTAAATCTGCCATATATTGACCAGAAACGGGACTTAATAAAATACCGTTTCTGTAATGACCGGTACAAGCATATAATCCTTTTATTTCCTCGTGTGCCCCCATATAAGGAACCTCGTGATTAGATTGCGGGCGTAATCCCGCCCACGTACTTTCCCATTCAGCTTCTTTCAAAGCCGGCAAGATTGTATAAGCACGTTCTAATATCGAAGTAATACTTTCTGGTTGTACAGACTTAGTAAACGTGTGAGGCTTCATCGTTGCTCCAATTACATAGCGTCCACCACGTTTTGGCGCGATATAAAACCGCTCTTGGAAAATAGGAGATTGCAGCAATGGTTTACAGCTCTTTACGGCAACAACTTCTCCTTTTACAGGATATGTACCCCAATCACTATGAAAATGATGAAGTAGTTTTGTACTCCACGAACCACCAGCAATTACTACCTTTTCACATGTAATCATACCTTCATTCGTAACAATTCCTACTACTCGGTTGTCTTCTATTTTGATATCAAATACTTCTGTTTGTTCATATATATCAGCACCAGAAATGGCCGCAGAGTGTGCAAATGCCTTTGTAAGTTCCGGTGCAATAACATGACCATCTTTTGGATAATATACAGCCCCAATGATCGATGAAGAGAGGAATGGCTCTTTTTCATAAAGCTCATCTCCTGTCAGAAAATATGATTCTTCACCTGTTTTCTGTTGCCAGTCCATAATATCTAGTATTCTTGTCTTCTCATCTTCATTTTGGGCTATACGATATATACCTTTTTCTTCATATCCAATATCAATACCCGTTTTTTCACGTAAAGCTGCTGCAAGTTGTGGAAATATTGCACGGCTTTTTCTAGCAAGCTCAAATAGTGGATCGTACGCATCCCACTCCGCCTGTACACCAAGTAAACCTGCCGCTGCTTTAGAAGCTTCAGACGCAATCCTTTGTTTCTCAACAATTGCAACTTGGTATCCTCTTTCCGCTAGAAAATGTGCAACTGAACTCCCAATCACACCGCCGCCAATAATGGCTACATCATACTTCTTACTCATGATTTTTCGCCCACTTTCTTATTGTCTCCTTGTACAACCTTGCCTGCTTATACGGATTACTATCACTTACAATCCCAGACATAACAGCAATACCACTCACGCCAGCTCTAAGAACCTCTCCTATATTTTTAGGTGTTATCCCTCCAATAGCTGTAATCGGTATCGTTAATCGCCTTGCTATATCTGAAATCTCTTCCAACCCTCTTGCCGGAACATCTTTCTTACAACTCGTTGGAAATACATGACCATAAACAAGTGAATCTGCTCCATTTTTGAACGCTACTATCGCTTCTTCTAAAGAATGCACAGAATAACCAACATGCAAATAAGAAAACTTTTCCTTTACAGACCTGACATCAGCACTTCGATACCCCAATTGTACGCGAGAAATATTTAATAGAATTGCAATATCGATTCGATCATTAATCACAAGCTTAGATGCCGGAAAGCCTCCTTTTAGGAGACCTTCCACACCTTCATATAACTCTTTCGTACTTTTCTCTCGCTCACGAATATGCAAATAATCAATCTCACTCTCAATTTGCATCGCTACATTCGCTAACTCTTCGAATGCCATCTGGCCATTTGAGATAACGTGGAGCTCATCTTTCATATTCACTCGCCTACTTTAAAATATTTTCGAATAATTCATTGGCAGGAACACTCTCTTTTGTCATGCCTTTTTCTTTCAACCATTTATTTTGTTTTTCCCATGACTCTTTCGTATCTGATAAAAATGGCTCATCTTTCGTTTCCATTTTCTCTAACAAAATTTTCATACTTTCTTTTTCAACTTCTGGAACAAGTGGGGAATTTTCCTTTTCTTGATGATTTAATAAAATACCCAGTGCTTCGTCTGGATTCTTTTTCATAAATTCATATCCTTTTTTCGCACCTCGTAAAAAGGCTTGCAACGCTTCTTTATCTTTTTTCAACGTTTTATCACCTGTTACAAAAACAAGTTCATGATAATTTGGTACACCATAGTCAGCTGGGTTGAAGTACGCTGGTTCATGGCCTTCATGACGCATAACAGGAACTTCATGGTTAATATAAGCACCTGTGACAGCATCTACTTTTTTCGTAATTAATGCTGGTACTAAATCAAATCCAACATCTACTACTTTTACAGTATCAGGATTACCACCAGCTTCTTTTACCATCGTTTTTAAATACGCTTCACTTAAAGGTGTTCCGGAATAACCAACTGTCTTTCCTTCTAAATCTTTTGGTGAATTGATTCCCGCTGATTTTAATGATACGACGTGATTTAATGGTGAACGGACCACAGCTCCGATTGATTTCACTGGAATTTGTTCATTTGCTTTTGCAATGACAACGTCTGGTTGATAATATAAACCAACTGTTACTTTCCCCGCTGCCGCTAATGTTAATGGATCGGTTGGATTAGAAGGGAATTTAATATTCACCTTTACTCCTTCTTCTTTAAAGTATCCTTTTTCAATCGCTGCATAGATAAAACTATGCACCGCATTTGGATACCAGTCGAGCATAACTGTTACTTCTTTTTCAGCCTTTTTCTTTTCTGATGATGAATTGCTAGAACATCCTGCAATCATTGCAACTAATAATGTAAACACAAAGATGCGTTTGAATAATTTCATGAATGTTTCCTCCAACTAATGAATTTCTTTTCTAATATAGAAACAAATAATACAAATAAAATAGCTAGTAATGATAGAAGCACAATCGGTGCAAACACACCAGCTCCGTCTAACTGTGTCATCATTCGTTTACTAAAGTATCCTAAACCAGCTTGTGCACCAAGCCACTCACCAATTGCTGCTCCAATGACACTAAGTGGAACAGCAATTTTTAAAGCAGAGAAAAAGTACGGAAGTGCAGATGGCAACTTTAACTTTAGAAAAATATCTTTTTTCGTTGCACCATATGTCACTAAAAGCTCCTCCCATTCCTTTTTCGTGCTGCGCAATCCATCATACGTATTTACCGCAATGGGGAAAAAGGTAATCAAAACTGTCACAACGACTTTGCTCCAAATTGAATAGCCAAACCATAAAACAAATAATGGTGCTAAAGCAGTAATTGGAATCGTTTGTGAAGCAACTAGTAACGGATAAAAAGCTCTTTCTATCCATTTACTCGCATTCATAGACATCGCCAGTCCAACACCAAGTACAATAGAAATAACTACACCGATTAAGACTACATATAAGGTTGCTGGCAAATGAACTGTAAGTAATATGTCACGCAGTGCCCACATTTTAGCTAGAATTGCAGTAGGAGATGGCAAAATATACATCTCATCTACAATTCTAGCCTCCACTTCCCAAGCTATGAGCAGTATGCTACTTAAAATCAGTGCAGGTAGTAGCTCTGTCACACGTTTCATACGAGCACCTGCCTTTGCAGCATACCGAGTAACTCATCTTTTAGCCCTAGTATCTCAGGCTTATGCAAATCTTTTCTTGAGCGCTCCGTTCCAAGTGGTACAACACGCTCCGTTAAAGTTGTTATAGGCTGCTCTGTCACTATTAAAATCCGATTAGAAAGAAAAAGTGCTTCTTCTACATCGTGTGTAATAAATAAAATGGTTTTTTGCCACTGTTTCCATTGCTCAAACAACCATTCTTGCAACGTTGCTTTCGTTAATGCATCTAATGCGCTAAACGGCTCATCTAACAATAAAATGTCCCCGCCTGTTAATAAAGTTCGAATAAAGGACACTCGCTGCCGCATACCACCTGATAAATCTTTCGGATATTTGTTCTCGTATCCTTGTAAACCAAATTGTTCTAACAGGTCTTTTGCCTTTACATGTGCTTCTTTTTTCTTTATCCCCTGGCACTCTAACGGCAGTGCTGCATTTTCAATAATTGTTCTCCATGGCAGAAGCATATCTTTTTGTGGCATATATCCTACAGGATGACTCGAGGTTTCTGTAAGTTGAATCGTTCCAGCCGTCGGTTCTTCTAATCCTGTAATTAAACGAAACAATGTACTTTTGCCACAGCCACTCGGTCCAATGATGCTAACAAACTCTTTTTCTTGCACGAAAGCATCCAGACCCTTTATAATTGGCTTTTCATCATAATGAAAGGAAACATTATGAAACTGTAGTATGCTCTTGCTCCTCAAAACCCCACATCTCCTTACGATACGCCATATCCCAGAATAAATACTCAAAGCGGCTAGAATATAAGAAAACCTCTTCTAATTTGTCTAACTCTTGTTCAGACTTTCCTTCAGCTAGTTCATTTAATAAATCCATTAGCCAAATGCAAAGTTTTCCATACTCTTCTGAGCTATATCCTTGAATCCACTCCCCAAAGAACTCATGATCCCTTGCTCCTGGAATATCATTTAAACGCTTTCCAATTTCCCAGTAGCTCCACATACATGGAAGCAGAGCCGCAATTAACTCTGCAAGCGTACCATTTTGAGATACTGACATCATATAGTTTGTATACGCTAAATTTTTAGCAGATGGTTTTGCCTCTTCCATCTCTTGTACAGAAATACCAAGGCGTTTTGCATACTGTTTATGGATCGTCATTTCTCCATTTAAAATGCCGTCTATTTGTTCTGCAAATTTTGCCATAACTTGCGGATTAGTCGCTTTCACAACTCCAATTGCATATAATTTTGCATAATCTAGTAAATATAAATAATCTTGTATGATGTAATATTGGAATTTATCCTTTTCTAATGTACCGTCCCCCATCCCAGTTACAAATGGGTGATTATGACTTTTTTCCCAAACAGGCTGTACTGTCTCAAATAATCTCTCACAAAACTTCATTTATATTTCCCCTTCCTTTATATCAATTTATTCAAATAAAAAACCACTCCTCTATAAGAAGTGGTTACATCAAATAAAAATACATTTATTCGTTGCTCCACTTCCCTACGCTAGCATAATCTAGATCAGGTCTGTAAGGGTTAAGGATTATTCCTCTCTCAGCACATAAAGCACCCCTAGTGGTTTCTACTATAAAATTGTCAAATAAAAAAGCCCTGTTTCTTTACGCAAAGAAACAGGGACTTACTGTTAATGTCCGAATTGCTTCCCTACGCTAGCATAATCTAGATCAGGTAATAAAGGATCAAAGACTCTCGGCCTTACTCTCAGCTGGCAACACCAACTCTCCTAGCACAATATGAAATTACCATAGTCAGTATAACACTGTCATCCATCATCAGCAACTGTTTTAACTTATCCCAATCCTATTTACGAGCCATGAATCCAATACAAAGTAAGAATTCTTTACATCAAAGTTCTACTTATATAAAATATGAAAAATAAATATATATATCCATTTTGATTTTCCAACATATAAGTCGCGGCTATGAAGAATAAAAGGTGACCTGTACTCATTTTCTCTTTTTGTTTAACTTAGTACGGGGTAGGAAAAGGATCTAACCGCTTCTATGCAAGGTCGGATGCTCTCTCCCTCCTAAAAAGAAAGCTTTTCTGTCAGTTTTTCAATTTAGATTTATATATCTATTCAGAAAATATCAATTATCTTTAATCCATATTATAATGATTATTAATCTGTTATTCTTTTAATATATTTCGATTCCATTAAAAAATTGTTATTTTTCTCATTTCATATTACAGTTATATGAATAATGCACAAAATATTATATCTTTATACTATAATAGGGAATGTATTAACACATCTATGGGGGGCTAATATTAGATGAAACAGAAAGCTACAGCTTTAACGGCAACTACTGTCGCAGTCGCATCTCTACTTCCATCCATAACTCAAGTAGATACACGTACTATAGCAGCTCAAGAATTGCCTACACAAGACACTAAATATATAAAACCGAATCTAAAAATATTATATTCGAATAATAAAATAAAAGCAAGGAATAATGCTAACTCCGTAAAAAATACAAATATTTCTACATCTACTAAACGGAAAAACAGTTATATTGTAAATGTTGGTGATCAAGTTCAGATTGGGGAATTGTTAGGACATATGGGAAATACAGGCCATTCATTTGGGCAGCACCTCCATTTTAAATTACATAATGGTGAATGGAATTTTGAAAAAACAAACGCAGTAAATCCACTGCAGTATTTAGTTCGGTAATATTATATGCCACGTAATATTGCCTTAATAATTGAGTATTTGGCTTTTCTCGGTTTAATTTGTTGTTTAGTAATTTACAATACTAACATTGTTTTTTTGAGTATCGTTATCTTATTTGTTACTATCGAATCTTTGATGGAAGCATTCAAAATCCGACTAAAGAAACACATTTCTCATATATATACTGCATTTGTTATTATCGGCGGTTTAATAACAAATATTATTTATAGTGGTTTTCACCTGGCTGCTATATTCCCTGTATTTTTTATAGGGGTACTACTCATTATTTCCCAATATATTT
>NZ_CM000745.1:643554-646843 GCF_000161455.1 Bacillus pseudomycoides DSM 12442 | reverse complement strand
CTNTTTTTATTTATACATTATAGAGAGTGAACAAGGGAAAGCACAAAACTTTTCTTTACCCACACGCATATCGTTCATAAATAAAACTTAAATTATATTTCTTCTCTAATCCCACTCGTTGTTCATCATCACACCAGTAAAATAAAATATCATGAATCGTTGCATAACGTTTATTCTTTAGAAATTGTTTGATAAATGACGGTAAACAATCATGTAATTGTATAAATATATAATTCCGCAAAAGTTCTTCCTTATGTTCAATTCCTTTACAAACATACATCAACTCTTCACAATAATATGCATGTTGCGGAACTTGAATCATTTCAAAAAATGGTACATATGATAATAGTTTTCCAATGAAATGCTCATATCGATTCATAAATTCAAACGACATGTGCTCCATCATTTCTTTCATTACATAAAGATAATCATCCACATGCGTGGTTTTTAATGGATTAAGGCGATCAGAAATTTGAGAAATTACAGCCCTTTGACATGCAACAACAGAACGACTTGGTCCATAATATGTTAAAAAATCCGTACACTTACGATATTTTTTTAATAAGTCATATATGTATAAGTCATAAACGTATGTATTGCAGTATATTGCTAAGTTCATCATCTCTTGATCTAATTGTTCTTTGGACAATAATTTTGCCTGTTTGCAAATATAAAAGAATGTAAGTTCCATTACTTCCTTATGAGATAATAGCTTCTCACATTTTTCAATACACTCTGTATTAAATTTAATTCTTTCCCATATCATTACATCATCATTTTCCAATTTACCAATTCGATATTTTACAATTAAGTAGTTCCAAGCCACAACTTGAGTTAAAATATCCCACGTTTCATATTCCATAGATGTATGTACAAATTCATCTAATCTTTGATTCACCATAAATGTATACGCTTCCTTATACCAACCGATTTTCTGGCATAAACGAACAATACGAATTAAAGTTGGTATTTCATCCTTATGGAACTGCGGCAAGTCCTGCACCTTATTCATTCCATATAAAATAAACGGAGCCAAGTTTTCTTGTTTATAAAATTCTTTTTCTTTCCAAGCTAAAATTGTCCGTTCTTTTCCTTCGCCTTTTGGATGATTTGGTACAAGTAAAGAAAATAAATCCGCAAAATTATTTGGTTCTACATAAACATCTGTAACCAAATTCCAATTTGGATTACTTTGTACATCCCTCATGTCATTTCCCCTCCATTTCTATTTATATATAAAATCTTTGATAGCTTAGTAGATAAACATAATATTATAAATATTAATATATTCAAAATAAATTATAAAACTTATATTTATTATT
The DNA here is from genome assembly GCF_000161455.1 of Bacillus pseudomycoides DSM 12442. Taxonomy (GTDB): domain Bacteria; phylum Bacillota; class Bacilli; order Bacillales; family Bacillaceae_G; genus Bacillus_A; species Bacillus_A pseudomycoides. The sequence continues at coordinate 645,521 of NZ_CM000745.1, read as the reverse complement.
ATATCATTTTTAACATAACAAAAATTAGCAATAGGAATTTTTAACCAAAATTTCAAATGAAATTAGCATATATTATTCTTCATATATACTTAGTTAAGCATCTTTACACCTTATATACATCTATGCCTAACATTTTGGATACGTTTTAATAACAATATAATTTTGCTTGCAGTATTAATAAAGTGAAACTTCCATCAGTAGGGATTTTCTTCATCCACCACTGATGGAAAGTCCTCACCAATCGGGCTTTTACAGGCAGTTATCCCTCACCTATCTTCCTTGCTTCACTCTGAACCTTGAGGTGGGGGGCTTACTGCCCGTTAATGCGGAATAAAACGTATCCACTCTTACCTATTCTCTAGCACCTAAATACACTGTATGTTGTAGCCTGAAAATAATCTGCATCTATTCGTTATTCTGTATGCTCGGAAATCTCACTTAAAGCAAATCCAGCTTGATCATCAGCTTTCTCTGCTATTGCTAAATCACCTAGCGCTAACATCCCAACAAGCTCTCCATTCTCAACTACAGGTAGTCTCCTGATTTGATGCTGTGCCATTAACTCTGTAGCATTTTCAATAGGGTCATCAGGAGATACGGAAACAATTTCTGTTGTCATGACATTTGTAATTTTATTAGACCCAGGATGTTTCTCAGCAATTCCACGAACAACTAAATCACGATCTGTGACAAGACCAACCACTTGATTATTCTCTACAATTGGAATCATCCCAATGGCCTCTTCTTTCATTTTCACAGCAGCTTCATATACATTATCTAGCGGTGTACATTGCACAATATCGGTACTCATAAATTCTCTAACTGTTGTCATGTAGCTCTATTCCCTCCTTTTTATACATACTATAGTTTTTCCAAAATCCCTCTATTTATTTCATAATAAATAGAGGGATTTTGGATTGACGATATCGTATATTAGAAAAGAACGTAACTTCACATTATATTTTTCATAAGAAAAAAAGAGCCAGCTAATTGCTGACTCTTTTTTATGACCCGTACGGGATTCGAACCCGTGTTACCGCCGTGAAAGGGCGGTGTCTTAACCGCTTGACCAACGGGCCATGGCTCCGCAGGTAGGACTCGAACCTACGACCGATCGGTTAACAGCCGATAGCTCTACCACTGAGCTACTGCGGAATATGGTGGGCCTAAATGGACTCGAACCATCGACCTCACGCTTATCAGGCGTGCGCTCTAACCAGCTGAGCTATAGGCCCATATTTCTTACAGGGGCAGTAGGAATCGAACCCACACTGGAGGTTTTGGAGACCTCTGTTCTACCTTTAAACTATGCCCCTAAGTGGTGCCGGCTAGAGGACTTGAACCCCCAACCTACTGATTACAAGTCAGTTGCTCTACCAATTGAGCTAAGCCGGCTTGTCAAAAAAAAATATGGCTCGGGACGGAATCGAACCGCCGACACGAGGATTTTCAGTCCTCTGCTCTACCGACTGAGCTACCGAGCCTTTATATAAATGGCGGTCCCGACCGGGGTCGAACCGGCGATCTCCTGCGTGACAGGCAGGCATGTTAACCACTACACCACGGGACCATTTGGTTGCGGGGACAGGATTTGAACCTGCGACCTTCGGGTTATGAGCCCGACGAGCTACCGAACTGCTCCACCCCGCGACGGTATTATATTATTTTAAAAAATGGAGGAGGTAGAGGGATTCGAACCCCCGCGCGACTCTCGCCGCCTGTCGGTTTTCAAGACCGATCCCTTCAGCCGAACTTGGGTATACCTCCATGAAATAAATATTAATTATATCTTTTAGTTATCTTTGTACATCTAATAGTTTTTATTAACTATCCAATCATTCCATTTTAATTATTATAAAATGGAGGAGGTAGAGGGATTCGAACCCCCGCGCGACTCTCGCCGCCTGTCGGTTTTCAAGACCGATCCCTTCAGCCAGACTTGGGTATACCTCCAATAAATAACCAAA
>NZ_CM000745.1:643183-643454 GCF_000161455.1 Bacillus pseudomycoides DSM 12442 | reverse complement strand
TGTCGGAGGGGTAGCGAAGTGGCTAAACGCGGCGGACTGTAAATCCGCTCCTTCGGGTTCGGCAGTTCGAATCTGCCCCCCTCCACCATTCTTAATTAATGGGCTATAGCCAAGCGGTAAGGCAACGGACTTTGACTCCGTCATGCGCTGGTTCGAATCCAGCTAGCCCAGCCATTAAGAGCCATTAGCTCAGTTGGTAGAGCATCTGACTTTTAATCAGAGGGTCGAAGGTTCGAGTCCTTCATGGCTCACCATTCTTTAAAAAAATATG